>JAYTXB010000410.1:0-19061 GCA_043743205.1 Schlesneria sp. | reverse complement strand
GATCCCTCGCCCCCACAACCAAACCCACTTTCCACTACAAAACCGCAGCCGCATAAAACCTTACGAAATAGCTCATTATTTTCCGGATAGCCTCTCAGTTCATTCCGTGCGAAGTATAAAACCCGCCCGCCATTCACGTCACAGCACGCCGTACTTCTCGAATGCGGCGACAGACTTCATGCCAGCGCGGATCGAATCGCGGACGACGTTTTCGGCATGAACCTTCTCCCATGCGCGGCGGATCGCTTCCGCTTCCACTTCACGCGGCACGACGACCACGCCATCTTCGTCGGCGAACACGAGACAGCCCGGCGCGAAGACGACTCCGTCGATTTCGACCGAGATGTCGGCATCGACCACGCGCTGGCGGTTCAAGCTGTCGTAGACACAGGTTGCTCGCGCATAAACGGGGAAGTCCATCGCTCGAATTTTGGAGACATCGCGGATCGCACCATCGACGATCGCACCGACACAGCCGCCATTCTTGGCCGCTGTCGTGAGCAGTTCTCCCCAGATGCCCGATCGCACCGAGCCACCCGCCGCCGCGATCAACACGTCGTCGGGCCGACACGCATCGACGGCTCTCAACTCCAAGTCGTAGGGCTGAGGATCGACATGCGCCATATCGACCCACAGCGTTGTCTTGCAGCGTCCGACTAACAGGCTGTTTCCGGTGAACGGTTGGAACTGCAAACGCGGCGACTGGTGTTTGAAGCCAAGCCCATCGAGTGCATCACTCACCACGGCGCTGTAGAGATGTTCACGCATCAAGGGGAGCGTGATGTCGGTCGGAGTCGCGAGCATGGGTGAGGTCTCAAACGGGGGCTGAGGAACAGAGGACTGCCAACAGCGGTCTGCGTGCGCAGTCATTCAGTAGGCTGGTCGGGCTTCTTCTCGGGTGGCTTGGGACGAATCTTGCCCGACTGCACGTCCTTCACCACTTCGGCGAGGATCACCGGATCGGCGGTTTTGAGGACATGATCGACGCGCGATTGCGGAGTTCCCAGCCGCAGCATGATCTCTCCGGC
This sequence comes from Schlesneria sp., assembly GCA_043743205.1. GTDB lineage: Bacteria > Planctomycetota > Planctomycetia > Planctomycetales > Planctomycetaceae > Schlesneria. The sequence continues at coordinate 18,033 of JAYTXB010000410.1, read as the reverse complement.
CGACACCCACAGCTTGGGCTTCTTTTTGTCGCTGGCGAGATACAACTCGGCGACGAGTTCACTCAGTCGCTCGGCATCGAGAGCAGGGCGGTTTTCATAGTACCGCTTGACGATTTTTTCTTGGTACCTCGACAGGTCGCGTTGAGCCATGAGAAAACTTTCGCTGAAAACGACTCGTGGGATGGACGCCTCGTCCGCCCGAATCCAAAATTCAACGGACGGGCAGGGCGTCCATCCTACGGTTGAGGGCGTTTATAGAACGGTAGTGGAACGACGGTCGCGGCTTCTCGCTTGCCTCGGATATCGACTTCCAGAGTCGAACCGACCGTCGCGTGATCGGCCGCAACGTAGGCCATCGCGATCGACTGCTCCAGCGTCGGAGAATACGTTCCCGACGAAACTTCTCCGATCGGCTTCGGCCCGAAGAAAACTTCACTGTGTTCGCGTGCGATCCGCTTGGTGGCGAGCTTCAGGCCCACGCGAACGTACTTTCTTGGGTTGTCTTTGAATTTGAGCAGCTCACTTCGACCGATGAATTCCGGCTTGTCGAACTTCACTGCGAACGCGAGGCCCGCCGTGAAGGGGTCAGTGCTTTCGTTGAGTTCGTGTCCGTAGAGGGGCATTGCCGCCTCCAGCCGCAACGTATCGCGACAGCCGAGGCCGCATGGAACGAGGCCATCAGCGCGGCCTTCATCCAAGAGACGCTGCCACAGCGTCACCGTCGCCGCCGCCTCTTGAGCGACAATGATTTCAAACCCGTCTTCGCCCGTGTAGCCCGTCCGGCTGATGAAGGCTTCACAGCCAGCCACCGTGGCGGGGTAGCCCGAGTAATACTTGAGCGACCCCAGTGCCACCTCACTCTGCGTCAGACGTGACAAGATTCCGAGCGCCTTCGGACCTTGAATGGCGATCATCGAGGTCTCCAGCGTCTGGTCCTCGAAGTCAAGGTCACGGCCGCGATGTTCGTGGTCGATCTCTTCGATGAGCGGCTGAATCCACGCCATGATTTTCTCGCGATTGCTCGCGTTCACCACGAGGCCGAAGTTCATGTCGTTGAGCCGATTGACGAGAACATCATCCAGCACACCTCCGGCCTGGTTACAAACCAGCCCATAACGAATCTGTCCGTCCACAAGGTTGTCCACTCGGCAAGTCAGCAGTCGCGACAACAGCGCCTCGGCATCAAGGCCGCTGAAAGTGAGTCGCCCCATATGCGAGATGTCGAACAACCCAGCCGCCTTCCGCACGGCATGATGCTCGTCCAAGATACTCGTGTACTGCACCGGCATTTCCCAGCCGCCGAACTCAACTATGCGACCGTTGTGCGAGGCGTGCCAGTCGGTCAGCGGGGTGCGGAGAAGAGTCATCGTTGGTTCCTTCTAATCCTCGTTCCCAAACTCCAGTTTGGGAATGCAAGTCCGCCAAGCTCCTGCTTGGCGTCCAGATTGGATGACTCACACGTGACGCACGAAGCGGAGCTTCGAACACGGGCGTTCCCAAGCTGGAGCTTGGGGACGAGAGCAAACTAACGCTTGTTCACTCAGCCGAGAACAGCACGGCCTTCATGTATTCGCGATTGAGTTGGGCGATGTTGGTCAGTTTGATTCCGGCGGGGCAGGCGGCTTCGCATTCGCCCGTGTTCGTGCAGTTGCCGAACTGTTCTTTGTCCATCGTGGCCACCATGCTGACGACTCGTTTCGCTCGCTCGGTCTGGCCTTGAGGCAGGCTGGCGAGATGCGACACCTTGGCCGAAACGAACAGCATCGCCGAGGCGTTCTTGCACGAGGCGACGCACGCACCGCAACCGATGCACGCCGCAGCGGCCATCGCCTGCTGCTGCATGTGTCCGGCAACTGGGATCGCGTTCGCGTCGGGAGCGCCGCCCGTGTTCACCGAAACGTAGCCGCCCGACTGGATGATCCGGTCGAACGCGGAGCGGTTCACGACGAGATCGCGCAAAACAGGGAAGGCTTTCGCTCGCCACGGCTCGATGACAATTGTGTCGCCGTCGCGGAAACGACGCATGTGAAGTTGACACGTCGTTGTCGCGTTGTCGGGACCGTGCGCCTGACCGTTGATCATCACACCGCACGTCCCGCAGATCCCCTCGCGGCAATCGTGGTCGAACGCCACCGGTTCCTCACCCTTCGCGATGAGCTGTTCGTTCAGCACGTCGAGCATTTCGAGAAACGACATGTCGGTCGAGATGCCGCTGAGCTGATACGCCTGCAGCGCCCCCGGCTGGTCCGGCCCGGCCTGACGCCAGATTTGCAGTGTGAGGTTGAGTGTTTTTGATCCGGCGTGGCTCATGGTTGGTCTCGAATGTCATGTAGTCCGGACCCCTTGGTCCGGATGAGGCGGCGTCCGGACCAAGGGGTCCGGACTACAGCCTTAATGTCACTTGTAGCTGCGGGTTCCGAGCGGGCAATCGTGGAACGTCAGTGGTTCCTTGTGCAGGACCGAGTCGCCTCCGACGCCTTGGAACTCCCAAGCGGCGGCGTAAGCGAACTTGTCGTCGTTGCGGGCGCATTCTCCTTCGCTGGTCTGATGCTCTTCGCGGAAGTGGCCCCCGCACGATTCGTCGCGGTGCAGTGCGTCTCGCGCGAGCAACTCGGAGAACTCCAGAAAATCGGCGACTCGCCCGGCGTGTTCGAGGTTCTGATTGAGCGTCTCTCCGCTGCCGAGCACCTTCACATCCTGCCAGAATTCGTCTCGCAGTTGCTTGATCGAGTCGATCGCCTTGAGGAGGCCCTGCTCGTTGCGACCCATCCCCACGTGGTCCCACATGATGTGACCGAGTGCCCGGTGGAAGTGTTCTGCACTCCGCTTGCCGTTCACTTTTAAGATCGACTGCACGCGAGACTGAGCCGACGCGAGTGCCTCGCCAAACTCGGGGGCATCAGTCGAGACGGGCTTCAACTTCTTCGTCGCGATGTGGTCGCCGACCGTATTCGGGATGACGAAGTAACCGTCGGCCAGTCCCTGCATTAAGGCACTCGCACCGAGACGATTGGCTCCGTGGTCCGAGAAGTTGGCTTCGCCGAGCACATACAATCCGGGCAGGTTACTTTGCAGGTTGTAATCCACCCACAGGCCGCCCATCGTGTAATGGACCGCCGGGTAGATTCGCATGGGAACCTTGTACGGGTTCTCGGCGGTGATCTTCTCGTACATGTGGAAGAGGTTGCCGTATTTGCCTCTCACGACCGCTTCGCCATCGCGTTTGATCGCGGCGGCGAAATCGAGATAGACCGACAGGCCCGACGGCCCGACGCCGAAGCCCGCATCGCAGCGCTCCTTTGCCGCGCGGGACGAGATGTCGCGCGGAGCGAGGTTGCCATACGCGGGATAGCGGCGTTCGAGGTAGTAGTCCCGTTCGGCCTCGGGAATCTGATCGGGCGAGCGGGTGTCCCCCTTCGTCAGCGGAACCCAGACGCGACCGTCGTTGCGGAGCGATTCGCTCATCAGCGTGAGCTTGCTCTGGTGAGTTCCGCTGACCGGAATGCAGGTCGGATGGATCTGCGTATAGCACGGGTTGGCGAAGTACGCCCCGCGTTTGTGGGCACGCCACGCGGCGGTCACGTTGCAGGTCTTGGCCATCGTCGAGAGATAGTAGGCGTTGCCATATCCGCCCGTGCAGAGGACCACTGCGTCGCCCGAGAACGTCTCGAACTTCCCCGTCACCAGATCGCGGGTCACGATCCCGCGCGCGACTCCATCGACGACGACGACATCCAGCATTTCACGTCGCGCGAAGACTTTGATTCGCCCCGCATGAACCTGCCGCATCATGGCCTGATACGCACCGAGCAGAAGCTGCTGCCCGGTTTGACCGGCACAATAAAAGGTGCGCGAGACCTGCGCCCCGCCGAACGAACGGTTGGCCAGCGAGCCGCCGTACTCTCGGGCGAACGGTACTCCCTGCGCGACGCATTGGTCGATGATCGACGTGCTGAGTTGAGCCAGTCGGTAGACGTTGGACTCGCGCGCCCGCCACTCGCCTCCCTTGACAGTGTCATAGAACAGCCGCCGAACCGAGTCACCATCGTTCGTGTAGTTCTTCGCGGCGTTGATGCCACCCTGCGCGGCGATGCTGTGGGCGCGGCGCGGAGAGTCCTGAATGCAGAACGACAGGACGTTGTAGCCCAACTCGGCGAGCGATGCGGCGGCCGAGCCTCCGGCCAGCCCGGTGCCGACCACGATGATCGTGTTCTTCCGCTTGTTGTGCGGCGCGACGAGCTTCAGGTCGAACTTATGTCGGTCCCAGCGAGTCGCGATGTCACCGGTCGGGCAACGTCCGTCGAGCGGGGTTTCGGAAACTTGTGTCATTTGGAGTCACCCTACTTACTCACTTACTCAAACTCGGCACCAAGATCGGCAGGCTGGCGAAGCCGAGTGCGATGATGAGTGCAAACAATCGACCACCCCACTTGATGAGCGGCGTGTACTTCGGATGGTTGAGTCCCAGCGACTGAAATGCACTGGAGACACCGTGCGACAGATGGAAGCCGAGGACGATGACGCCGAGCGTATAGACGATTCGGCTGATGGGGTTACTCAATACGGCGAGAGCGTTTGCATAAGGTGCGGCTGCGTTGTGTTCGTCGAGGTACGTGATGTCTGGCCGGGCTTGAAACTTCATGTCGATCAGGTGCAGGATCACGAATCCGAGGACCACCGCTCCGGAACCGAACATCCACGCACTGGGGTTGCTAGAGAGAGTGCCGCGAGGTTGCTTCGATTGTTTCATCGTGTACTGGTCAACTCGCGCCTGGCTGTTGCCGAATGCCGTCGCAAACGCCAAGTAGAGGTGGGCAACGAATAGCAGGAACAACCCGGTCTCGGCCACCATCAGCAACTCTTCCTGGCTGTGCAGGAAGTGGGCGTAGTCGTTGTATTTCTCGGCACTGACGAAGAGCAGCAGGTTTCCTTCGAGATGCACGACGAGAAACCCGCACAGCAACAGGCCGGTGATCGCCATCACGAACTTCTGTCCGATGGACGACGACAACAGTCGAAAGAACCAACCCAACCCGAGACGATCCATCAACCCAGTCTTGGACTGGCCACTTGCCGATTCCGACACGTTGTTACTCCCTGCGGCAATCGCCGCGACTGTCACATCGCCATCAATGTGAAACAGAACGTTTCGTTGATTCGCGGCGGATTATAGGATGCGCCGCAACAACTTCAATTCAGGCCCAATGGGGATGCGAGTCTGTAGAGCAGAGGCTTCGGAAGCTCACCCCATTCACGACAACTTACTTGTGGTTGGCAGTAAGGCGACTGGCTTGAGTTCTCGCCTCACGCTCATCTGAAGCGTGAGTTTAGAAGTTGCACATTTTTTGAGTCGCGAAGCGACGGCAGCAAATAGCCTTGGGTGTCAGCCCAAGGATTCGAGCGATCTTGATTGGAATGAGCAGCAAAGCAGCGGCAGATTCGAGACCCAGTACTGCTGCCGCCGCTTCGCGGCTCAACACCCGCGTTGAATCCCTTCCTCGGGCTGACGCCCGAGGCTATTTGCTAACGTCGCTCCGCGACTCAGGAATCTGCGCAACTCATAAATGCGTGAGCAAGAATGCCCGTTGAGCGACTCCCTCCCTCACGCTTCGGGTTGGTCAATGATTTCCTGCCAGTCGCCTGAATCGGTTTTCCAAAGTGTCAGCGTGAGGGAGGGCCACCGCCGCCGCTCGCCTCTTTGGCTTTGCGGAAGAGCGTGACGAACGTTTCGACATCCATCGGGAGCGAAGGGGTGATTCCCGCTTGCTCAAACGAAGCGCGGCTACGTTGACTCTTGGACCATTCGTCTTCCGCGAGTCCGCCGTCGCGATTCGTATCGAGCCGGGCGAAGTTATCTCGTGCTTCGCGCTCGATGGGATCTTGATTCTCACCGGCTTTGTCATTAGTCCGAGACGCCGCCGCTTTAAGGGCGATTTTCGGCGCAAGCTCGGCTGGGGTCAGGAACCCATCTCCATTTTTATCGAGCTTGGCGAACTCCGCGTACTTCGCGCGGTCCCACTCGTAGAGGCCAATCTGTCCGTCGCCGTTCTTATCGCGAGCCAAGTATTCGCTGGGCAAGTTTCGGACGAACTTCGAGTTGCTGGAGGTAATGCGGCGACCTCCCCCCGTGGGGCCGCTCGAAGTCGAGTCGGCGTTGCGAGTCGCTTCCAGTTCATCGGATCGAACTGGATTCTTCATCTCTCTTTTCGCCTGACGGTCATCGGCCTTGTCCCGATCTTTTTCGTCATCGGCTTCGCGTTCCGCCACTCCGGCGGCAATGAACTCATCACGTGACAGCGGGTATCCCTGTTTGAGTCCGTGCTCCTGCATCCGTCCGAGTCGCTTCTTCGAGAACTCACGCGCCTCCCCCTCGGACAACTGGCCGTCTTGATCTTGATCCAGTTCTTCGAACTGAGCCTCCACCTTGGCATGATGGGACTCTGACGCCTCCCGCTTCTGCGCGAACAATGGCCGATCGAAAGCGCCGCCGAAGCAGAGCAACGCGAGTGAGGCGATGGGCCAGTGGTGGTTCATCAGAAACTCCTGAGCAGCACGGTGAGCGGCTCACTGACAACAAGAACGGGGTGGGAATAGCAGGTCCGGGACGCGACTCGGCTTGAGAGTACTTCGGATGTCTGGACAAGAAAACACGAGAATCTCGGCACGAGCGTTTCAACCGCTATCATCCCGAAGGTGACGGTCATGGGGAACTTCCCGTCGCGCAAGCCTTGATGGCTGTCCTGAAGACTCCGATGTTTCCCAGTGATTCGTCCGTATTAGCTGAGAGGTGAAACTTAGTGGACATGATTGTTGGTGGCTTTCTCGATGAACGCCATGCGGCCAGCTTTGTTTGACCTGAAATCTTGCGGTCCGCGCCTACGCACGGTGAAGAAACGGACGACATACTACGCGGTGACTCATTCAACACGGCGACTCGTTCTGCCAGCGGTACTTTCGGAGGCCATCATGCGGTGCTTCAAACTCACGACTCTGTTCTCAGTACTCGTTCGACGATCGAGTTTCTTTCGACCGGCCAGTCTGGCGTTGGTCAGCCTGCTCTGCGTCGATGTGGGGATGACGTTCTCGCAGCAACCTGGGCCTCCTTTGGAACGCCCTCAAGACGGCGGCTTTCGGCGAGGTCGCTCTGGATTTGGCGACACGCCAACACTAGGGCTAGCTCTGCGCGACGAGAAATTTGCTGCGAAGTTGTCGCTCACAGACGACCAGCAAAAGAAGCTCGATCAGTTGCGAATGGACATGTTCACGGCCATGCGCAGCTTGGCTTCACGCGAGGAGATGCCAAACCTTGTTAAGGAATTCGACGCGAAATCGGTCGAGGTTCTCACCGCCGAGCAGAAAAAAGTCTGGGACGTTCGCAAAGAGGAAATGAAAGTCGAGATCGCCGCACGTGAAGCCGAACGCGCTGGCGGGGGAGACCCCGGACGCGGGCCGGGCGGCGGGCGTGGACCGGGTGGTGCGCCGACCGTCGCGCCGACTCCCGTTCGTCGCACAGAGTTCGTCGAGGAGAAGCCTCCCGAAGGGGCCAAAGTCTCGGCGTCGTTCGGGACGCGCGTCGCCGATGCCACTGCCGCCGATGGCAAAGTTCCCGCTGCGACAGACGACACCAACAACAAGAAGGATGGCCCGAAGCTCGCCTTCAACTTTCGATACGCGCCGTGGGCCGACGTTTTGAAGCTCTTCGCCGAAGCCGCCAATCTCACGCTCGATCTGAATGACGTTCCGCCCGGCACCTTCAACTACTTCGACGAGCGGTCGTACACCGTGACGGAGGCGCTCGATGTCCTCAACGGCTACCTGTTGCCGAAGGGTTTCGTGCTGATTCGTCGCGATCAGTTCCTCGTTTCGTTGAATATCGATAACGGTATCCCGCCAACCTCAATCCCCAACATCGAGATCGCCGAGTTAGCGACGCGCGGGGCCAATGAGTTGCTCAGCATTGTCCTGCCACTTGAGGGACTCGAAGCAGACAAGATCGTCGGCGAGGTCAAGGAATTGCTCGGCCCGTGGGGCAAGGCGTCCGCGCTGAAGAACACGAATTCCCTCGTCTTGATGGACACGGGGAGCAACCTCAATCGGATCGTGCGACTGCTCAAAATGAGTTCGACGATCGACAACAAAGAGACCGCGTTTCGCGCTCTGCCGCTAAAGCACATCACCGCCGTCGATGCCGAGCGAACCGTGCGTCGCTTGTTCGGGCTCAACCCCACCGCCTCTGCGACCGCCACCAGTTTCCCGCAGATGGGTTTCTCACCTTTTGGCAGTAGCGGGTTCGGTAGCCCTTTCGGCGGCGGTGGGTTTCCGGGCGGCGGCTTCGGCGGTCCACCGGGCAGCTTTGGCAGTTCGCGTGATGGTCGAAGTGATGATCGTGGACGCGATAGCGGAAGCAGTTCGCGCACGCCGACTCCCACGGGCGGCTCGTCTACTCCCTCGCAATATGCGGGCAAGATTCAGGTGACGGCCGATACGCGGACCAATCACTTGCTCATCACCGCCAGTTCGGCCCTCGTCAAAGTGGTGGAAGAAGCCGTGAAGGCGATTGACGTGGATAAAGACGCGAACGGCAAGGCGGTTCAAGTTAATGACAGCCCGGCCTACTTGAAGGCGTACATGGTGCCGGGGGGAGACGCATCGCAGGTCTCGCGCACATTGAACTCGCTCATGCCGGGACTGATCGTCGGTGAAGACACACGCTCGGGAAAGATTCACGTCCACGCTACGCGCGAAGAACACAACGAGATCGAGAAGCTCGTGCAGACGTTGGCGGGCGAAGCGAGCGGGTCGGTGGCGGTCATCAATCTCACGCGGCTCGATCCGATCCAAGCGACCAACACACTGAAGGCGTTGTTTTTGAATGATCCTCGCGCCCCGATGATCGAACCCGATGCGTTTGGTCGCCGACTGCTCGTGCGCGGATCGGCCGATCAACTGGCTCAAGTGAAAATCCTGCTCAGTCAACTGGGCGAAGCGGGGGCCGAGCCTCAAGGGGAGAACGTCGATCGCGGCAACACCCGCACGATCCACATGGGTGGTCGTGAGCCTCAAGATGTCCTGCCGCTCATTAAGCAAATGTGGGACGCAGGCAACCGCAACCCCATTCGTGTGGTGATCCCTTCACAACCCAGCCCCATTCGCGATCGTCGAGTGCCGAGTGCGATTGATAAGGACCTGGACTTGAAGGCCGAACCGTCCAGCGCGCCGCCGCGCGGACTGCGCAGTGATGACACCGAACGCCCCGCCACAGAATCACGCCCGCGCGTGCGTCCGATTCCGCGCCGTGAGCCAACAGAACCGGAAGCCGCCGCGCCACGCAAGTCGTCCATCTTGCAAGTCAGCCGTTCCGGCGAATTCCGTGATGAGGCAGATGGCGACCGTCCCAACTCGGTCACGACCAGTTCTACAGACGCGGCCTCCGAAACTTCGTCCAACAATTCCGGTCCCAACACTGGCGACGCGACTGACAACAAAGTCGGCGCGAGTCCCTCGGCTCCCATCGGAGTGACGGTCATCGGCGAAGAGATTATCCTGACCTCCGAAGACAAAGCGGCCCTCGATCGTTTGGAGGACATGTTCAACACGCTGTCGTCGGCCATGCCATCACGCACCCGTTGGACGATCTTCTATCTGCGATCAGCTGACGCGACCGAGACGGCCCAGATGCTGGAGAAGCTGTTTCCACAAAGCAGTGTGACCGCCTCGACCTCATCGAGTGAGGGGCTGTTCGGTTCACTCACGAGCGGGCTCTCCACGGTGGGACGCGGCATGATGAACGTGACGGGCCTGAACCAGACGCTCGGGGGGGCGGGTAGCCTGCGGATCATCACCGATCTCCGCGCCAATGCCCTCTTTGTGACCGGCCCGCAAGAGATGATCCGCGAAGTCGAACAGATGCTGGAACTGCTCGATGCGTCAGAATTGCCCGACTCTTTGCGCAACCGCGTCCCGCGGTCGATCCCCGTCGAATACGCCGACATCGACGAAGTTCAAGAGATCATCGAGAGTGTCTTCAAGGACTCCGTCACACCGGAAGCGGCGGCCGGCGGCCCCGGTGGTCAGGGATTCAATCCACTCGCCATGTTGATGGGGGGCGGTGGTCGAGGCGGCGCTGCCGGTGGACGTAAACAACCTTCGGTCGAACTGACCGTGGGTGTCGATCGACGCACGAGTCACTTGATCGTTTCATGCAGCGACTCACTGTTCCGCCAAGTGGAAAGCCTGGTGCAATCGGTCGATGACCGTGCCCGTGATGCTCGGCAAACGGTCAGGATCATGAAGCTGGAGACCGCCGATCCCGGAGTCGTGTCGGAGACGCTCAAGTCGTTGCTCCCGAAGGTTCGCGTCAGCGGCCAGACGAGTGGCGGTCGCAAGCCCGGTTCGGACCCCAGCAATCCCACCGGGCAGCCGGGTGGTCAGCAACCTCCGGATGCGACGCGCGATACCGAGGTTCTTCGCCGCGCAATGGAACAGCGATCACAAGGACGAACTGGTGGCGGATCGCCGTTCGGCGGTGGCATCCCGGGTGGTGGTGGCCGTCGCGGCGGAGGACGTTGATGGTGGTCGAGAGAACGAGAACGGTCACTTGTGAAAGAGCGTAGGGCACGCGAGCCACTTGTCTACGGTGTAGTTTTATCCCTTGAGCGGGCACCAGTAAGACCTTTGCTTCGTTTATACCTCGCGCGGCCACGGGTGATGTGTTTTAGGCGAGCCGCATGCCGTCAGGCTGCGGGTTTCCTGCGGCGATCAAGAACCAGCAGCCTGACGGCGTGCGGCTCGCCAAGGCCTCATTCGTGACCGCGCGAGGTATAATCGCGTGGTCGTCTCCCACGCAGTTAAACCTCACGCGGCGGAGAATGCGGCTCACCCCATTAGCCGGAACGTGCTAGCGTCCGGTTGGATAGTTCGAGAGACGATTGAATTCCGAACCGGACGCTAGCGCGTTCCGGCTGATCTCTCGACACCTCATTTTCCACCGCGCGAGATCTAAACGAAGCACGTTCTTCCGCGCGAGGCATAACAGCGCTGCCAGTTCCGTCATCCCCGAGGACGGACCTCATTCGATCGGCGCGACTGGTGAACTCGCCGCGTCCTTATTGACCGGCTGTGGTTTCGCTGGCGGAACTTGCTCGATCAGAGATGTCATTGGAATTGCGTAGCCCGCCGCAGGATGAAGCATTTGCGGGTACATCCCTTGGCTGATCCACGGTCCGTTCGTCACCGGTCGGTCGTGCTCGTGAGCTTCGCCGCGAGTCGATTCACGCAGATCGGCGTCTTGATAAGCCTTGGTTGGCCACGCCCCTTCGTTCAGGAAGATTTCGTTGTAGTCGAGTAGCGTTCCCTTCTCGACCTGCACGTTCTTCACCGCCAACTGGTACTCGACCAGCGAACGATAGTAAGCGACATCGGAGTCTGCCAAACGGCGTTGTGCATCGAGCATGGAGTCGAGCGTCGCGTTGTCCGCCTCAAAAGCGGTTTGCACGGCGGCTACTTGTTCTGTTGCGGCCATGCGTCGGTTCATGTTCGTCTCGACGAGAGCATAAGCTCGCTCGGCTTCCGAGATCGCGTTGCTCAGGTCATACACGACCGAGCGTTCTTGCTCGTGCAGCAGGGCGCGTTCTCGCGCCAGTCGCAGTTCTGATTGACGAACTGCCGCATAGGCCTGGCGGAACCCGATCGGAAACGACAACTCGGCACCGGCCTGCCATTCTTGAAAGTCGCCGCTGAACAAGTCGGTCGTCGCATTGTTGAAGCGCCCAACCCCTTCATTGGGAAACAGGTCTTGGCCGAATCCGCGCCAACGGTAGCGTCCGGTCAAATCGAGTTTGGGTTTGAGGAAGTTCTTGTTGGCTTCCAGCTCGGCTTCGCGTTTCTTGATCTGCCACTTCTGGCGGCGCAATTCTGCACGGCGCGTTAACCCTTCGAGCAGGCTGGATTCCCAACCGAACACGAGCTTGGCTTTGATTGGTTCTTCGCTGGGGCGGATCAGTCGTCCGTCACTGATCGGCAATCCGATCAACAACCGCAGCCGACGCTCCACCACGAACACGCCGCCCGTCCCACGAAACGTTCCGCCTGTCGAACCGTTGTTGGTTCTGGTTCCATCGACCAGTTTGCCTTGGAGCGAGTTCTGAGCATCTTCTTGAAAACGGAAGTACTGCTCGCGTGCTTGAGCTTCCTTTTCGGCCTCACCGCCGCGACGGCCGCGTTCGTAGAGGGCGTGAATTCGTCGCCATGTATCGAGAGCCGCGTTGCGGGCCGAGACTTTGGCGTCGAGATCGCGGTAAGCGAAGTACAAGTCCCAGTAGGTGTTCTCGACATCACTGGCAAAGTTGCGAACGCCCAATTCAAAGTCGGCCAGAGCCACATCCGAGTTGATGCGGGCAATCACCACACCGTTGATCGCACCCGGTTGCGCATTCGGGCCAGCCAGTCGATTGAAGTTGGTCCCGCTGCCCTGCAACAACGGATGTCGGCCTTCCACGTCGTACCACGTGGTGAAGGCACTCGGGACAAAGTTGCCCGGCGCGTTGTTGAAGTCGTACTGCGTGTAGTTTTTGAAGGCGAACTGAGTTCCGGTGGCGGTGGTCTTCGAGACCTGCGTTTGCCACGTTGCAAAGTCCTGTTGCAACAGCCGCGTGCCGCCGCCGAAGAAGACGTTATTGAGTGCCCGGTCATTCTTCTCGAACGAAAAGTTCGACGTGAAGGCCGCATCGAACGCGCTGAGTGCCCCTTCGATTCCGAAGCGAGGATCGGACTCGGTGATCGACGGATCGCTCTTTGACTTCGAGCCCTCAGGAGTGCGCAATACGGTGCCACCCAGATCGCGCAATACCTGCGAGTTGGCCAGCGCGAGGTGCATCGTCTCTTCCAGCGACAGCTCCAGGTAACTGAGCGTCTCGGGGCTTTCGAGCGACAGAGGCGCTGGCGTTGCTGCTATCAAGTCGTCGCTGACCGTGGCGTGATCGGGAATCTCGATTTGCTTGGCAAGGTGTTGATAGTGAGATGTGTCGATCTCGCCGATGGCCGAGGGAGGAGTCGCTGCATGGCGCAGGCAGCCGCAGGCGACCAACCCGGTCATCCCGAACAACCACAGCGATGCACTGACCTTCCGCATCACGAACCCGTCCTTGTCTCGAAATTTGGCCCAGTTAAATCGCAGGTCGGTTTTGAGTACCCCGTCGCGACATCCCTTCGGCGGAAAACGCCGAATCTCTGCGAGCAGTCCCAATGCACCCGAACGCCTAAGATTCATCCAATCTCATCGGCCTTCGCTACGACCGGCAGAAGCCGAATTGACAACGGGATCGTACTTTCCGGAAAAGTCCGCCCAATCCGAACTTGCAGACGTGACTCGTCCACCCAGACTTGCATGTTGAGCAGCGGCAGAATGTGCCATCGAGAGTCAGCGCTCGCAGGCGTCCGACTACGACTGTGCATGTTTTCAGGCTCTCCGCCATTCGTGTTGGAACGCATTCATCAGCCGCAGGGCGCTAGCCCCGGTTTGTTTTCGCTTAACCGGGGCTAGCGCCCTGCGGCTGATTTGCCACAATGATCAATACGAATGGTGGGGAGCCATTTTTGCGAAATGGTCCCAGCCGCTCTGTGGAGACTCCAGCGGCGTGTCTCGCCGCAGGCCGAGCGATCTTGAGTCGAGCCTCTTCCTGTCGAGTCCGTGCGCTGGCGATTTCGTCTCAACTCGGACGGCAAGCTGTGACGATCCTAACGGTCGTGTCGATCAGGGAGGCTGGTTGTTGTGAGTTCGTCTCGCGGCAATTGGTGCCGCAACCCTGATCGTTCGTTAAGCCACACGCTCGTCCCCGGCTGTCGGTGAAACGAGTTCAACGTCTGAGTGTCGGTGCCACGTCAGGAAGCGATCTCAGCCGATGCGTCACAGAATCAAGAGTTCGCCGTCGGTCAATCTGTTCGCCTTCTTGGACATTCTCATCTGCACCATGGGCGCGTTGATTTTGATGCTGATGGTGGTCACCACGCGGCAGCTTCGTAAGGACTCTCTGGCGGATGTGTTGGCGGAATTGAAGACTCGTCCGCTGCCACAACTCTCCATTAAAACACCGGAGTTGCCCATCGTCGCAGTACCGGACCCGATCGTCATTCTCGCGGAGCCGGAACCACTCGAACCGGAGTCGATTGTGCCTGCTGTCGATTCGCGCGAGCAACTTCTCGCCGAACGGGCGGCCGCCTTGGCTCAGCGAGAACAGGAATTGAATGACCTCGTGGTCGAGTGGCGTCGAAAGACGACTGGACTCGCCACCGAGCGCGATCAACGAGCGAAATCACTCGAACAACGACGGCGTTTGCAGAACGTGGCCGCTCAGCAAGTACTCGCGCTACAGGACGAGGCGAGCGACCTCGAAGCCAAGCTGACCGGTACGCGGCCAGTGTCGTCCTCGGGCGATTCGACATTGGCGGAACGCAGGCTGATCGAACAACAGATCGCGGCCGTGCAGAAGCGACTTAAAGCGGCACAGGTCGCTGCGGCGGGGAGCGAAAGCAAGTTCATGGTTGTTCCCTTCGATCCACAATCGGGAACGTCACGACGCCCAATCCTGATCGAATGCACAGCCGACGGATTGCGATTCCTTCCGGAGAACATCGTCATTCGACCAGACGATCTCGAAGGCTTCACGCAACGCGTCAATCCCCTGTTAGCCGGGTCGAATTCACTGGTCACCTACTGGACTGCGTGGAATCTGAAGCAACCGCAGCCGTCGCGCGAACCCGAGCCTTATGTCCTGCTGCTCGTTCGTCCCAGCGGCACCGTCGCGTACTACATCGCGTTGAAAATGTTGACGGCGCTCCAACAACCGCATGGTTACGAACTGATCGAAGAAGAAACGCAGCTACAGCAACCGACACTCGATCCGCAGGCGCAGGCGGTGTGTGAAGCGGCCGTGAATCGACTGCTCGCCGAGCGCGATCAGATTAAAGGCTTCGCGTCGAAGAAGTCGGGCGGAACGCTCTTCAATCGCGGCAACGGTTCCACCAGTGAAGGGGTTCGCAAGGGAGCAACTAGTAAGAGCGGTGCAGGCGGGCCAGTTGGCTCGGCCCAAACGGGTGAACAGGCCGCTCATACGGGAGCGATCAATCGATTTGAAGTCTCCGACGTGATGGGCGATGAAAACGAAGTTGGATCGCGCAGTTGGGAACGCATCGAGAACTTCGCGGGCCGGAACGGACGTTCAACATCGCTAGGTGGCCAACAATCAAACGGTCAAACACCAGCGGGCCAAAAAATAAGTGGTCAACAACAAGTAGTTGCCCAGGGAGCGGGTGGGCTGTCTTCCGAGCAACGCAAGGTCCAAGGATTTGAAAATGAGCCTGATGCAAATGGTAAAGCGGCTGGTACGAATGGTCGGCGGGCTGTCGAGTCCGGCGGCGTTCTGGGACACCGGACTGTCGCCACAACACCAGGAAACCAAAGCACAGCCACGGAAACGTCGGGTACTGGCAGCGGCTCGTCGCAAGTCGCCGACTCCGGCATCGAGCGACTCACGAATGAGGACGACGAAGACGCCTCGTCCGGTGGTCCTGTCGGAACGGATCGCGGCACAAAGGGACTAGACATCGGACTCGGTTCGTCGCGCCCCACGTCCGTTCCGGTCGTGGACCGTCGCACCAAGAAGTCCTCCTCGAACAAGTCGCTCGAACCCGAGTTGCTCTCACACAAACATTGGGGGCTGTCGGCGGCTGACGCTGCGATCGGACTCGAACGAGAAGTGCGCGTCGTGGTCGAACCAACCCGACTCGTGGTCGGCGGCAAGCACGCGATCCGTATGGGTGAGGGCGAGTCAAAGCAAGAGACACTCGAACGACTCGTCACGGTACTCGACCTGCAAGCGCGCGACTGGGGCCAGCCTCCCCAAGGCTTCTTCTGGAAGCCGAGCTTGCGATTTGTTGTCGTCAAAGACGGCAACCCGAACCCCAACTATGAACAGGCCCGCTCGCTCGCGGAGAAGTCGGGACTCACCACATCGAAAGAGTACGCCAGCCCTGCTCTTGATAAGGCGACGCTCACTGCGACCCCTGTAGCAGCGACTCCACCTGTCTCGAAGCCGACGCGCACCGCGCGAGGAGGGAGGCCATGAGTCGTCGTCACTATGAAGAAGAGGAGTTCAGTTCCAGCTCGTTCCTCGACGTGATTTGCAACGTGGTCGGCATCTTGATCGTTCTGATCGTGATTGCCGGTGTTCGGACACGACCGCCGCTGCGACCGAACCCAACGCCTGATCTCACGGCTCCGGCACTCAATTCACCCGCTGAGTTGTTGTCACCCGCCGATGAGGCCGTCTCGCCCGAGTCACTCGCCGTGCCCGAGCTGGCTGCCACCGAACTCGAAGTCCCCGCACCCCTCAGCGAACCCGAGCCAGAACTCGAACCCTTGTTGCTTCCTGATTTGGCTCCTCCCCCCGAGATGGTCGAACGCGCGCGACTGCTCGATGCAGAACTGACCAAGTTGCGAAGAGACGACTCGATCCTGGCCAACGCGCTGACGGCGCATCATCGGCAGCAGGAAGAGCTGAATGATCGAGTCCAAGCTGCGCGAGAAAAACTCGCCGAACAACAACTCGAACTCAACGCCTCACGCCAGCAATCGGCCGAGCAGCAAGCGGATTTGCGTCTGGCCAAGCAATCGCTGGCGAGGCTGCTCGCACAGGTGAAGGCACTCGAAGAAAAGACTCCACCGGTCGAGTCCCTCCAGCACCGCATCACGCCGATCAGCCGCACCGTCTCGGGTAAGGAAAAACACTATCGACTCGACAAGAATCGTGTGGCCGAAGTCCCGATCGAAGTCCTCGTCGTGAAGCTGAAAGACCAGATTGATCGTCGCAAGGACTGGCTCACACGGACACGTTCGCATCAAGGTCAGGTCGGCCCGTTCGCGGGGTTCAACATGAGTTACCTCGTGCGAGTTGAGATGCTGAACGGTCTCGAAGAACTGCGTGCCGGACACGGCGGCTATCGCGTCAGTGTTTCCTCGTGGGAGGTCGTTCCCGAGCCAGACCTGAAAGGGGAGACCGCGCAAGTCGCGCTCTCTCAAGGTTCACTGTTTTACGAATCGCTGCTCGGTGCCGACCCCGAAACGACACTGACGTTCTGGGTCTATCCCGACAGCTTCCCGATCTATCGCAAGCTCCAAGCCTTCGCTCACGATCAAGGCTTCGCCGTCGCCGCCCGCCCTCTTCCGGCGGGCATCCCGATCTCAGGTTCGCCCAGCGGGACGAAGTCATCGAGTCAGTAAAGCAGACCAGAGGCGAGAGACCTCGGATCACGTAACGCGCTCGAACGGGCGAGTTCATCTCAGGCTCTCGTTTCCTTTCCTCACAACCAATCGAGATCACCATGCTCAACAAATTTAAACCCGCCCTCCTGCGAAAATTCGACCTGTCGATGGTTCTCGGTGCGGCCGCGACGGCGATCTTCTACGGGATCGTGCTGCAACCGGCGATGCACCACACGCTGATTCAGCGTTACACGACCGAGCATCCCGTGGACTACGTCATCGTGGCGATGTTTATGTGGGGGATCGCCGACATCGTCTTGAAGACCATGTCGTTTCCTCGCGAAAGCATGGCTCTGCGTGAGGCCTGGTTACCACCTCGAACGGGACGCGAACCGGCAGCTCAAGCCCAGGAGTTACTGAAGGCGGTTCAAGCTCGACCACAGTGGCTGACCGAATCGAAGATCGGGCAACGCATCGCTCAAGCTCTCGGTTACGTGATCGAGAACGGATCGGCCGAAGACTATCGCGAGCACCTGAACTATCTATCGAGCCGCGGCGAGGACGTGACTCACGCCCGTTACTCGCTCGTCCGTTTCATCATCGCCATCAGTCCGGTCCTCGGGTTCCTCGGGACGGTCGTTCACTTTGGAACGGCACTCAGCGGCATCTCGTTCGATGAGATGGCCGATCGTCTCCCGGTCGTCGTCTCCGAAATGGGCGAAGCCTTCAACACGACGACGGTCGCGCTCGCCACGGCCATGACGATGATGTTCGCG
>JAYTXB010000409.1:0-7530 GCA_043743205.1 Schlesneria sp. | reverse complement strand
GCGTGTTCGCTCGCTTCGAAAAAACAGCCGCCAACTTCGCCGGAATGATCAAAATGGCCTTCATCCAGCGATACCTGAAAATCCTCGCCCCGCGAGTTTCGGGACAGAGCCTAGCTGCTCCGGATAAGTTAAAAAGAGAACCCGGCCGATTGGCCGGGTTCTCTTTTGATGAGGCGGCGGCAAGTGGTGGTGTGCCCCCCGGCCACACCACTCGCGCCACACGCTCACCGTCCACCGGCTCCCAGAAAACTGAACAGCCCGTTCCTGCGTGGCGACGACTTGCGGTCATCGACTTTCTCTTGCACGATCGGCGGAGCGTCAATGCTCAGTGCGAGTTGATTGATGCTTTTGGTCAACCTCGCTTTCGGAGACTGCGTGATGAGCGGAACGCCGTTGTTTCGCGCTTCGACCATCGTGCCGTATTCGTTCGGAATCTCGGCATAGATCGCGTGCCCCAACGTTTCCAACGCCTTGTTCAAACTGATCGCATTGTCGTCGAGTCCCATGCGATTGATGACAACCTTTACCTTCTCATACAGCCCCGCCCGCTTCTTGAAGTACTGCAACAGTCGGACAGCGTTTCGCAGTGATGGCAAATCCAACTGAGTCACGACGAGGATGACATCCGAGACTTCCATCGCCGCTTGATCGAGTTGATTGAACGACTTGCTCAAGTCGATCACCAGATGCGTAAACGTTGCCTTCAGCAGCGAGATGACGCGCCGCATTTCATCGGGACCAATCGGCGGCAAGTCTTCCATTTCGACCGGGCGCGGGAGCAGAAACGCACCGCAATCGTGCTTCGTCAGCGACCGCTTCAACAACGAATAGTCCAACCGGTTAATGTTGTCGGCCACATCCTGAATCGTGTAATCGGGGATGATGTCGAGCCAGACATCGGCATCGCCGAGCGCTAGATCGAGATCAATGATGGCCACGCTACGACCGGGATGTTGCGCGAAACAGCATCCCAAATTGATCGCCAGCGAGGTACAGCCGATTCCGCCCGAGACGCCAGCGACGCTAATCACCTGACTGGCGCGAACGGTCCCGTCCGCGCCGGCCGATTTGTTCACCACCTGTCTGATTCGCTCCAATGCTCCGAGAAACTCTTCGAGCTTCAAGGGGCTTGGCAGAAATTCTTTCGCACCCAGTCGAACAGCCTGCAGGATCAGGCTCCCTTCCTGTGAGCTACTCAGCACGAGAATTTGGCAGCCGGGAAGTTCTTGATGAATGGCGCCGACCAATTCGAGGGCACGCTGTGGGTTGGCGTCTAAGGTCACGAGCGCTATGTCGGGCTGAGACTGTAGCAGCACATCCTTGAAGACTTCGTAGCGCGAGCACTCCGCCTCCAACCAAACAGAGTCGATGCCGAGCAAGAGCGTCTTCAACGCGTTGCGCGACACGTCGTTCGGATCGACCAGCGCGAGCCGGATGGCGCTTTTCATGATGGAATCCTCGTAATGGCCAGATGTCTGACCAGAGCCAATTCAGTCGGGAACGGCATCCGCACCGTTGCCACACGAACCCAATTGGGTTCGAGGTCAATTCGTCACTCGGTCAAATGTTCAATTGGCAGAACTCAAAATTTCGTCGGTGGAAGCTGTCGTGAGGCTGCCGGTTTTTCGTCCGCCGCACGCTGGACTCGGTTGTCAGATTGGGGCGAGGTCGAGCGATAGCCAACTTGCGCCGCGTTTCCATTGGGTGATCTGCCTGCGGTCGCTGGACTCGAAGGAGCCATCGGGCGCGAACTACTCGGCCACCGCGAATTCGAGGGAGATCGTGAAGTCATCGACGGATCGCCACTGAATCCGCTGGCGGGATCGACCTCCAAATTGGAGCCGGGAGGGACGATCAAATCGGGATTGCTATGGAGCGGAAGAGAATGGGGAGCGATCGTTGGCGAGGTCATCGGTCCCGGCACGATCGTACTCCCCGGCCAAGGTGTTCCGACCTGAGCCTTGATCGAGAACGAAGGATCGCGGCACTCGGCCGTGGCATCTGGCACTTCCAACATGCCGTTCCCATACAGTTCGCGATCCGTGGGGAAGGTTGTCGTGCGACCGGGACCGAGCGGTGGGAACTGGTCGGGGGCAATCGGACTGACGTACTCGGGAGTGATCATCACAATCAGTTCCACTTCGGAATGATCGAACCGCTTCTTGCTGAAGGCCGCGCCGATCAGCGGCAACTCGCCGAAGAAGGGGGTCTTCTGAGTCGAGGCATTGATCCGGGTCGAGATCAGTCCGCCGAGAACTAGCGTTTGGCCGAAGTCCATTTCGACAGTCGATTGAACTTTGCGTTTCGTCAAGCCGGGGACGAATGTGCCGACCAGTGTGACGGCGTTGGCCACGTCCTTCTCACTGACTTCAGCCGACACTTGTTGCCTTAATCGAGTCGGGCTGATGACGATCGGCAATGCTTCAAGGATGACACCAAACTCACGCCACTCGATGGTGATCGTGCCGAGGCTTTGCGGGACGGGAATCGGGAACTCACCGCCGTTTTCGAGTCGCGCCGCTTCACCACTGCGGGTGACCAGCACTGGCTCCGCTTGAATCTTGAGCAAGCCCTCTTCTTTGAGTGCTTGGAGAAAACCCTGGAATCCGAAATTCTGTCCGGTGATGCCGGCTGACAACGATGGCGCGTTCAAGGCGTTGGGTCCGATCGTGGCGACCGGAGGACCACCTAACGGGGCGGTCAGAGCGGTGAGGGCCGCGATCGGGCCGGGTGTACTCGCGAGGGCGAAGCTGTTGGAAGCCACCGCGAAGTTCATCCCGAAGGTACGGAGCTTGGAGCGTTGAACCTCCATGATCTTCACCCGCAGTTGAACTTCTTGCGGACCACCGACACGAATCTGGTTCACGACTTTTGTACCGTACAACTCCGCCAGTTCCGTGATACTGGCGATTTGTTGAGCCTCCGTGACCCAACCTCGCAGCAGAACACTGTTGCCCTTCAACATGGTCGCTTGAATGGCTGAGTTCGGGAACGCACGATCGAGAACCGTCTGCAACAGGCGTGCATCGCCCGTGACGAAGATTTCGATCGAGAACGTCTGGCCCGTCTTGTCTGTGACGGTCATCGTCGTGACGCCCTGTTCAATCCCTTGGACGCGCAGCACTTGTTGGTTGAGGGCCTTCACGTCGATGACTTTCGGATCGAAGCCATCGACTCGCGTGACCCACTCTTTGAACTCGATGTTCTTGGCCCCACGCTCGATGACTTCGAGTTTCATAGTGGGAGACACAACGCGCACCGCGTCACCCACGTGAACACGCACGGCGGGTGCAGCGGGTGCATCTTGCGCGAACGCGGGACGCGGCGCGGATTGCGCCCCTAGAACGCCAACCAAGGCCGCGACGAAAAGTCCGTGCGTGGCCTTCCGAAAGTGTGTCATTCCAATTCGCATCCGTGCATCCCCCCTGGCATCGCGGCAATTGACTTTGCCCACGCTGCCGCTGACTGACTCGCTCAACCGCTTCGGGCTGAGACGTTTGCCGGTCGTATGTCTGTCAATTGAAAGCTGAATCACTGGCGGTTTTGGCGAGTTCGCCACCGCTCTATGCACCACTCTGCGGTCAGTGCCAATTGCTCTGAGCCGATGCCATTCGCTAGTTCCAAGCCGTCTTCACTCCACAAGGTTTCATTGAGGCGGGGATTTCCCGAGACCGGTTTTCAATTCACCATGTTCGCATTATTTCCCTGACAACAGTTCCACCGAGTACTCCCGTTCGTGTCGATCGACAGCCAGCAACCGAGCCGTTCCCTCAGACAAGCGAGTGACACGCAAGCAATCGGGACGAACCGCCGTAACGCGGATCACGTTGGAATCTCTGCTTCGGACGCGCGTCAACCAGTCGGGAAACTGAACGAGCAACGACTCCGCAGCACGTACTTCCAAGCGACGTGTGTTCGCCGGGACTGTGTGAACGGAGTCCGCAGCCGAACCCGGGGGAGCGTCAGACGCGATCGCCGCACAATGCACAAAGCCGCACAACACCACGGCCGAGAGAACTCGACGCGCGATTGTACGGCTGGATGTGACTTGGCTGAGCATCCTTGCTCCTTTGTGTGAAACGACTGACTGGCTTGCGACATCATGTCGCGACGGCGTGACTTCACAGGCTTTGCACAAATAATCAGATCGCATACTTCAGGTAGGGTGGGCACAGCCCACCAATACACCTTTGATTGTGGTGGGCGATGCCCACCCTACATTAAATATGCAAAGCCGACTTCACATCACGGCTGATCTGAGGCTGGCACTGCTGTCGCGGGCTCTCGTTTGGGAGGCGCGGCTTCGCTCTTGGAACTGCTGGTGAAGAACTTCATCAGCGGATTCGACCAAGAATTTCCGGTCTTCGTTGCAGCAGGCTGCACGTTGACAACCGGCTCTTCGGGATAGTCGATTTCCTGCACTTCACGTTTGTCTCCTTGGAAGATTTCAATTTTCCAAGTTCGCTTCATCGTTTGATCGCCCACCTCCGCAACGGCCGGGCTGGTCTGCGTCTTCACCATTTTGCGGATCGAGCTTTTCGGCTTGGCCACCGGTTCTGTAGAAGCTGTGGGCGTGACTGTGGCACTGGCGGGTTTGTTGCTGTTGTTATTGTTTTCATCGGCCTCACCGAAGAGCTGATTCGACATCTGGCTCATTGCTTCTTCGGACAGATCTCCGACGTTGGCTAACGACTTGTCGGTCCTGCGACGCAGTGCCAACTGAATGGACCCGCCGCTGCGTTTCACCGCCAGCATCAACAACTGGCCTTGCTTTGGGAAAACGAGGAACGAGACGTTCTTGGCTTCTTTCGCCGTGCCTCCAGCAGGTGCCGCTTCCGTCCCTGCCACTTGGTCATCGACCGCGATGACTTTCAAACAGTGGAGGATCGGCTGAACTTTGATTTCTTTCTTGCCATCTTTCAGGGCGTATTCAATGGCGGCGGAGACATCGACGTAGGCACCGGGCTTGAGCAACCCGCTGTGCGTCTGAGTCCCGTTCACCGGGATCGTTTGAATAGTCATTCCTTCGGGAATCTGGACATCGATTCCGGTTTCGCCCTTCTTGCCCAGCTCCGTCGCGAGGATCGGTTGGCCCGCCCCCACGTGATGCTTCAGCGAACGTTCCGCAATGTCTTCTTCATTGGTGATGGCCCCTTCAGGCAGAGCATCGTTGGGCCATTCTTTAAACCCCACGATGGTCTTATCGAGTGCAATGCCGGGACCGATCTCGGCCTTGGCCACCAAAATCTTGGTTTTGGAAGTCGCGGCTGTGCCACCCGACATCATCTGTTGGACACCCAGCATCGCCACCAAGCCGCAACCAGCGGCCACGGCAAGCAGAATCAATTTGTTCGGTTTCATTTCAGCGGCTCCGCAGGAAGTTGTCTTGGTCGAGGGGCCTGCTTCCGCAAGAACTCGGCAACCCGAGTTCCACGAATAGGCAGTCGTTGCTCACACGTGAGCAGTTCATCTCAAGTCACCTCAAACCGATCGATCTTCCGCAGAACACTCCGCGCCTACTCATTCATGATCGACCGGCGGAAGTCAAACTCTTCAGCCTTTAACGAAGATGTCGGTTGCAACACGTGAACCGCGGCGGCGTCCTTCAGTGAGCAGGGGCAGGCGACGTGCGGCAGGAGCTTCAACTTGAATCTGATTGGATTCATTCAGAAACAATCCGAAGCAGATCGGCCAAACCTGCCGTCGAACAACCTAGTCCCACCGCCGCGCTCGAAAGCAGACTCACCAGGAATCTGTTCGAGCGGGCGATGAGCGTGTTCGACGAGTTCGGTTCAGTTTCGATCCGGACGTTCGAGCAGCCCGCAGATCGAAACCTGCGGGCTGCATCGTAGGAATCGTGGTCGGCAACACTCAGATCAGGCCAGCGTAGACGAAGTACGCGATCGACCCGATGCAGATGGGAATACCGTAGGGCAGCAAGTACATGGTTGGCTTACGCTCTTTCGCTCGGGCGAAGAGTGTGCTCGCGTTGCGAACGGTCATGATTTCGTAGGCGAGGTGAATGGCCTGACGGTAGTGGTGCATGACGCGGCCACTGCACAGGACCATCACGACGGCCATCACGGCTCCGACGACGACGGTCACGGCGAAGGCCCAACAGGTCGTGGTCGCACCGAGCCAAGCACCGATGCCCGCCATCAACTTCACGTCGCCCGCTCCCATGCCACCGACCGCATACAGAGGCAGCAGACAGAGCAAGCCCCAGCCGATACCACTCAAGCTGTCGCTCGCGCCACCCCAGCCACTGCTCACGCAGTGATACAGGAGACCGGACAACACCATCGGGAACGTAATCCAGTTCGGCACCTTGAGCTGTTTGCCGTCGATGTACGCGGCAACGACCAAGATGACCGAGACCAGTTTGACTTCCCAATTCGACTGCAGGAACTGCTGCCAGTCCATGATTTCAATACCTTTCAAATGGAGTGAGGGTGACTGCTGCGCGGGCTTCTTGCCCAGCGTTTCGCTTCCGAAAACTGGTCCGCAATTGAACGATCAATTGCTTCGCAATCCGGCGGCCAGGTTCACCAAACAGACCAGGAGCGTCACAGCGCCGGTGGTCCACTGGAGTAACTGGCTGCCGGACATTTCGCACCAAAACGGAAACATCGAAAATCCTCTCGCGACGACTCGGTCGCGGTTCGTGGGAAAGAAGAGACTCCGCCGGAGGTGACCCTCCGGCGGAATGTGTGTCTCTTCGGCCGCGATCGCGGCTCTTGGAATTACAGTAGACCGGCATTGGCGGCACTGAACTTGGCGTTGGCGTTGGTTCCGATGCTGCGCACCGTACCAATACAAACAACCACGATCAGAGCGAGCATGACGGCATACTCAACGGCCGTTGGGCCATCTTCCGAAACCAAAAATGCCTTAACACTGGTCATCAACTTGTTCATCGAACCCCCTCACGTTGGACTAGGCCGCGTCTCGCACCGAAACGCTGGCAAACTTCGCAGTACGATCAAACTCGTGTCGCACGGTCGCTCAGAGCAAACCGGCATTGGCGGCGCTGAACTTGGCGTTGGCGTTGGTTCCGATGCTGCGCACCGTACCAATGCAAACAACCACGATCAGAGCGAGCATGACCGCGTACTCAACGGCCGTTGGGCCGTCTTCCGAAACCAAAAAGTCCTTAACGCTGTTCATAAACTTGTTCATCGAATCCCTCTCTCTGTTTGACTCTGCCGTGCCCCGCACCAGAGACACTGGCAACTATCGAAATGAGACACTCGTGCAATCGTCGCTACACCGCGCGGTCACGAACGTCTCTGCACCCCCATGGAGTACCGACATCAAGTCAGCCCGGCAGACACACCACAAAGTCCTTTGCAGAAGCTCGTGGCATCACTGACTGATCGACATGCTGAACCTAGGTCACGAATCACAATCGTCAAATTTTCTATCGCAAGTTTTTTTGGCTCTCCGCCATTCGTGTTGATTCTTGTGGTACATCAGCCGCAGGGCGCTAGCCCCGGTTCGATTTCGCTTAACCGGGGCTAGCGCCCTGCG
>JAYTXB010000408.1:0-18312 GCA_043743205.1 Schlesneria sp. | reverse complement strand
ATCGCTTCCTCTCGTTATTCGACCATTGAGGCTTCTGAGAATGAGTCAAACCTTGCGGACTCTAACGATCTTCGCGATGAATCCAGTTGCACGGAACACGCTACGACTCATTCCCGGAGTGCGCAGTGCGCCTAGACTGTGAATCCGCAACCAATTTGAAAACGCAGCAAATCGTTTGAGAAGTCGATTCCATGACGGTTAATGGCGCACAAACCCTGACTGCAAAACGGACTACGAAATCCGGCCGGAGTCTTTACTCCGGCCCGTTTCATTCCAACTGCTGTACTTCGAGTTCAACTTCCAATGAGCCAACTCAATGGCAGATTCTGCAGCAGTTCCCTCTGTCATCAGCCGAAGCACTACTGAGATTTGAGCCGCAAAGTTCTTTGAGAACGGCAGGAACCGATCCGACAGGCTGCTCTTACAGGGAAACTTCCACATTTGAGTCAACACCGACCCAACACACCGTAGACGTGAAGTACACGATCCCTGTGGCTGCCGAACTCGAATTCGCGTCGTGAACTCAGGTCAGTCCGATGTTTTTTTATCAAGAGAGTTGAACGGCTCACTGGCAGTCGTTACCTTGCCGAGCCAACTTAAATGGCGATCGGGTTTTCGTGTATCCGGTCATTGGTTGCTCTCGATCATGCGACTCGACTTTTCGAGACCGCCGCTGACGGGTCTTTGTTTCGAGGGAAGGCTGACGACGTGATTGCTCCCCAGACGACTTTTATGAAGCCTGCCGACCGTGAACACGGCGGGAAATGTGAGCCGACGTGGTTCGTAATTGATGCCAGCGGAATGATCGTAGGGCACCTCGCTACGAGGCTCGCGACCGTTCTTATGGGCAAGCACCGGCCTGAGTACACCCCGCATGTTGATACCGGTGACTATGTCATCGTTCTCAATGCGGATAAGGTTCGATTCACAGGTCGGCCGATCAAGCACGATCAGAACGCGCACTTCACGACGAAGATGGCTCAGAAGGTCTACACTCGTTACACGGGTTGGCCCGGTGGTCAGCGAAAAACCAGTGCGATCAATATGTGGTCCAAGAAGCCGAACGAAATTTTGAAGTTGGCCGTGAAGCGGATGTTGCCGAAGAACGCCTTGGCTCGTCACATGCTCGACAAGTTAAAGTTGTTTTCCGGTCCTTCGCACACGCATCAAGCTCAGCAGCCACTCCCGCTGCCGGAGCATCTTCTGCCCAAGCGATCCTGATTTGCTGTTGATTCAACGGCATTTTTTTGACGATTAGGTTTCGCTCTGCGATAAATTCCGCCGGTTAGGATTCCGACTCAGAAGTCGAATGACTGCTCGGCATTTGTGTTTTCAGCGTCAGACAAATTTGGATTGGTGGCGAACTCGATGGAAGACCTAGCGATCCCCGCAGTATCCCCTGAATTGGCGTCAACTCAGGAGTTGACGTTTGGCCATGACGACGGTGCGACACCGTCGGTTGTGGTTCCCACAGCACCGCGCGTATTGCGGGGCAAGATGGATCGGTTCGGTGTTGCTATGGGGACTGGTCGCCGTAAGACCGCGATTGCCAGGGTTCGGATCAAGCCGGGTAGCGGTGTAGTTCGAATCAACGGTCGGACTTTGGAAGAGTTCTTCTGCATTGAGAAGGACCGCATCATTGCCATGAGCCCGTTGGTGGTCACGGAGAAGTTGGGTCAGGTCGATTTAATAATCCGCGTGAATGGTGGCGGGACTACGGGCCAATCCGGAGCGATCGTGATGGGCATTGCTCGTGCGTTGGAGGTGATGAATCCGAGTCTGTTCCCAGCGCTCAAGGATGCAGGCTTCTTCACGCGTGACAGCCGAATGGTTGAACGCAAAATGTACGGACACAAGAAATCCCGTCGCGGCTTCCAGTTCTCCAAGCGTTGATTGCTTGGGATGCTGTTTTGGCTGGCTGATAATGTTGCTCCCCGTCGGATTGAATCCGACGGGGATTTTTTTTTGACGAGATCATGAAAGCAAGTTGCCTGCTCGATGATTGAGAAGTGCCGGGCATGTTCCGTTGCGCAATTTTTGTTGGCGAGAGTGCCTACTGCCGAGGGAGTCGTTTATGAGCAGCATCCGAACTCCTGGTGGTTCAAGAGTCTACAACCCGTTATTGCAGCCCGATCTCAAGCTAATGTTGTCAGAGAATGATGAGCTTGGTTTACAGC
Source organism: Schlesneria sp. (assembly GCA_043743205.1). GTDB lineage: Bacteria > Planctomycetota > Planctomycetia > Planctomycetales > Planctomycetaceae > Schlesneria. The sequence goes on along the minus strand of JAYTXB010000408.1, from coordinate 16,135 downwards.
AGTTCTGCGAAGTACTCAACCCGGTCATCGTTGCAGAAGTGCTACTGGGATTGGAACCATCTGACGCTTGGCGCGTCCTGTCTTCCACAGGCATCGAGCGTCAGGCGGATATCTTCGAGTTGATCGAGCCGTCTCAGCAAATGGATTTGGTGGCATCGATCGACAGACCGCATCTCTCCCAACTGGTCGAGGCGATGTCTCCCGATGACCGGATCGACCTACTCGAACACATGGAGGAGGAGCAGCTCGAAGCGCTGCTGCCGCTGATCGCTCAAGCAGAGCGTGACGAGATTCGGAAAATGCTTTCGTATCCGGACAATTCCGCAGGTTCGATCATGACCACGGAGTATGCCTCACTCCCGGAGAACATCTCCGTTGGCGAAGCGCTCAGTCGGCTGAGGCAACAGGCCCCGGATCGAGAGACAATTTACTATGTCTTCGTCGTAGATGAAGCGCGCCACCTCCACGGTGTCATTACGCTGCGTGAACTGATTCTCGCTCGTCCGGGTGTCGCTCTGGCTGACGTAATGCGGCGCGACCTGATCTCCGCGAATGTCGAGGACGATCAGGAAGTCGTCGCGAAACTGATCGCGCGGTTCGACCTGCTGGCGTTACCTGTCTTGGATGAGCAAAGCCGACTGGTCGGGATCATCACGCATGATGACGTACTCGACATCGTTCAAGAGGAAGCCATCGAGGACGCTTACCGACAGTCAGCCATCCAGCCGCTGGAACACGGCTATCTTTCGACGCCACTGTTGACGATCGCTTGGAAGCGTGGAGTATGGTTGCTCGTCCTCTCCGTAATGGCACTCGGAACAGCAACTGCGGTTCGGGCGTTCGGGAGCGCAGAGGGAGGCGATTACGGTGCCTCACACACCAAATGGTTGGATTGGTTTCTGCCGCTCGTGCTGGCAAGCGGAGGCAACACGGGATCGCAATCGGCAACCTTGGTTATTCGGACGATGGCGACGGCCGCTCTGAGCCGCCGTGACATGTTGAAAATTGCGTATCGCGAACTGCTCACCGGTGCAATTCTCGGCCTCAGCTTGGCGGTGTTTTCTTGGGTCGCCTTGCAACTCCTGTTTGGCCGAGACTGGATGCAGGCCGGAGTTGTTGGTTTGACGATCTCGCTCGTGGTGACAATGGGGAGCGTGACAGGGTCATTGTTGCCGATGTTCTTCGACTGGCTCGGCATGGACCCCGCCATTATGTCGAACCCGCTGATTTCATCGTTGAGTGATATCCTCGGCGTGGTGATCTACTTCTCGGTGGCGATGGCTCTGCTTTGATCTGCTCGATTGTTCACAGCGCCAAGCCGTGAGCGGTCTTGACCCTTTTCCGACAGCCTGACTATACCGAGGTGACTTGCGGGAGCTGAGTAGCCGCAATGTCGTCGGCGCGCGACTAGCAGCTCGTAGAAAAAGTAACCCGAAGCGTGAGCGAGGCATGGTGAGATTGCAGAAACGTCGAGAAACACGTCTCTCGCTCACGCTTCGGGTTACTACAAATCCTTTTTCAACAAGCTGCTAGGTGTGCAAGCGTTCAATCACAGCTAGCCACCGTCGATTGTCACGTCACGAGTTCGACTTTCACGACTTCTCATCTGTGTTCTCAGAGGCTTAAAACTCTTGCAGGAAGGAGCCTGATCGAGATGTCACAACCCATGGATGATGCCGCGCCTGAAAGTGTGTCTGCCTTTTGGGATCACTTGGGCGAAGCGCCGCAGCCGGAAGCAGCCGATTGGTCAGGGGATGAACTTGAGCAGGCTTACTTGCGTGCCATCGAAGTTCTCGAAGCCTCGGATGCAGAGTTGCCGGGTGTTGATCCGAGCCAGCCGGATCCGGCGGATGGTGATTCTTTGCATAGCACGCTGGCAACGGTAGGTCTCTCCGCTCCGTCGGTTCGTCGCGAGCCCAACGGTGTCGCCGAGCCAGTCGTCTCCGTCGCCGGTCGTGCAGACGCTGCCAAAGAATTGGAACAACTCGCCGCTCGCCGAGTCACGGCAACTGCCGAGCAACCGTTTGCTGTTCAACCACGTCAGATTCTCGAAGCCTTACTTTTTGTCGGTGGCGACGCGCTGACTGCCAAAAAAATGAGTGGTGTCTTGCGCGGCGAATTCTCAATCGAGTACATCGAACGCGAGTTAGATGAGTTGAACAGGCTCTACGCGGCGGAGGGGCGTCCCTATGAGATTCGACTTGGCGAAGGGGGCTATCGCCTCGTGTTGCGAGATGACTTTGAACGCATCCGCAGCAAGGTCTATGGGCAGGGACCGAAGGAAGTCCGGCTGTCTCAAGAGGCAATTGAAGTCTTGGCCATCGTGGCCTACCAACAGCCGATTTCCGATAGCGAAATTGAAGCGCTTGGTAAGCCTAGCTGCGGCTCAATTCTCCGGCAACTTCTGCGGCGTGAGTTGATCGCAGTCAAACGACAACCGGACAAACCGCGTGACGTTGTCTATCAAACGACGACGCGTTTCTTGTCACTGTTCGGCATCCGCAGCTTGGACGAGCTGCCGCGCCACGAACAGGTTGGCTACAAGTAGACCGAGGTCGCTGTCAATCTTGATCGCAACACGGCATTGGAGTGAAGAGAACCGTCACCGTATGTGTGGGGCGAACTCGCAAAGGTGATTTGCATGCCTCGGCAACCTAGAATCCTTCGGGGGCGTTCGGCACATTCGGATTGGGAGCAGCAGCAGGTCCAGGCGCGACAGGCTGAGGCTTCGGGGCCGGTCTGTTCGCTCCCACCGCCTGATTGCCCTCCATTCGTTCACGACGCATGGCATAACGGATCGGAAACGACGGCCAGACGGTGTTGGGATAGGCGGCGGCCTTATCACCCAATCGCTCGTACCGCCCATCAAAAGCATGCGCGACCAATTGTTTTGTGTCGCGATCCTGAAACAGAATTCGTCGATAGGGCTTCTCTGTCACATGCTGCATGAACCCCAGCCATTGGCGATCCGGGGCCATACCGAAGAAGTTCGCTCGCTCAGGTTTAAAACCGAGGAACTCGCGGGACAGCGGAGCGGTGTGCAGAGCCATCAGCAGGAAAGCCATCGTTAGATAGCCCGTAGCCGCACCGAACAGCCACTTTCCGGCGATGTCCACCGTAGAAGGCAAACTGATGTAGACTTGAACGAGATATTCCGATCCTAGTCGCAGGGCAAACACACATCCGATGAACAGCCCGACTAGGGCGATCACATCCATAAAGTGCCTGTACTGAGGGGCCATTCCTTCCAAAATCGCCGTGAATTGCTCAAAGAAATTTGTGGCGATGAGTGCCGATAGCAACACACACAGAAACGTATGAACTGCGCCCCAAGCTCCCTCGTTGGAAACGAAGTACACAGTGGCACCAAATACAGCGAGGCACAGGATGTCGATCATGGAATCTCACTCTCAGGGGAGAGGTTTCAATGGGAGAGCGTTTTAGTACCAACCCGCTTCGGAGCGAGAGCCGCGTGGCTTCGTCATCACTTCACGGCCTTGAGCAGTTCTTCGATCGAGGTCGTTCCCTTCACGACCAGTCGCAGCCCCTCTTCCTTCATGTAGAGCATCCCGTTCTTACGGGCCTCCGCTTTGATGGCGGTCATGTTGGGGTTGTCACGAATCAGATCGCGCAGACGATCCGTGATGAGGAACAGCTCAAACAAGCCGACTCGTCCCGAGTAGCCCAGTCCATTACAGGAGGGGCACGTGGCTTCAGAGTTCGATGGCGGTCGATAAAACTTATCGACCTTGTCCGCAGGGAGGCCCGCTTTTTGAAGCAAGTCGGCCGACGGCTTGTACGCTTCCTTGCAATCGACGCAAAGCTTGCGGATCAGTCGCTGTCCCAGAATTGCTGAGATCGAACTGGAGAGCAGAAATGGTTCAACCCCCAAGTCGATCAGTCGGAACAGCGCCGCGATGGTGTCGTTGGCGTGCAGTGTGGAGAAGACCATGTGACCAGTATTGGCTGCTTGGCAGGCGATCTTGGCGGTCTCACCATCACGAATTTCGCCGACCATCACGATGTCCGGGTCTTGCCGCAACACGCTGCGCAGCGAGCCAGCAAACGTTTGACCGGCCTTCGTGTTGATCTCGATCTGGGTCACGCTGTTCATGCGGTACTCGACCGGGTCTTCGATGGTGATGATGTTGTTTTCGAGAGCGTCGATCTCTTGAAGACAGGCGTAAAGCGTGGTCGATTTACCGGCACCCGTGGGACCGCAGGTGATCATCATTCCGTGAGGCTGATGTGCCACGGCTTGAATTTGTTCGATCAACTGTTTGCGCATACCCAAGTCCGAGAGCGTCTTGGCCGTCGCTCCCTTGTCCAGAATACGGATGACCATCTTTTCGCCACCCTGCAAGCCTTGAGTTGCGACGCGGAAGTCGATCTCGCGGTTCTCCATCTCTGCGCGGAAGCTACCGTCTTGAGGCTTCCGTCGTTCCGTGATGTCCATCGCCGAGAGAACTTTGAAGATGTTGACGAGCGCGTCACCGGTACTTCGATCGAAGGGTTCCGACGGATACATGACTCCATCCACGCGCAGCCGCACCGATGTTTCATCCTCTTTGGGTTCGAGGTGAATGTCGGTCGTCCGCCGCAAAATTGCGTCATAGACCAGTTCCTTGGCGGCGAGATAGGCCGGCGAGCTTTCGACCTGACGCGAGCGATCCACTTCTCCTTTACCCTTGTTCGACCGACCAATCAGCCGAATCGGCGGACCAGAAATGGACTCGCGAGCTTCCTTCGTACCGACATGCAATCCGAGACGGGTCAGGATTCGCAGGCCCACTTTCCGGAGATGGCGGGGAGTCAGCACGCGCGCCGCTTCCGGAACGCGTTTGTTTCGCTCGACGACGAACAGTCCCATTGGAACGGCATAGCCCGCAGTCATCACGACAAACGCAAGACTGAAGCTTGGCAGGCAGAGTGACAAGACAAAGCCTGCCAAGCCCGCGAGCAACACGATCGTATTCCACATTTCCGGCCGCACCTTCAGCGTGTGAGCATCGCCGTCGATCCAGCCCGCCGTCCAAGTCCACAGGACGAAGAGTGCCAACAAATAACACAGCTTCCCCAAGTGAAGATATGTCGATTTGAGTCTGATCTCCGTGGGATGGCTCCCTCGGTAGAACAAGCCACCGGGCGCGGGGGGGAAGGCATTGGGGTCTTGCCCCGCCGCGAAGGCAACTCCAGCCGGAGCCGCGTTCTGCTGAGCCGTCGCCTCGCGAGGACTGCAAAACATCGCGAACAACACCAGTGCCGCAACAGAGAGTCGATACAACACAGATATAGTCCTCGCCCAAGCGATCACGGAAAGAGTGCTTCACAACCGCACCACAAGAACGAACACACAGGCAAGTTGTCTCGGAAGCGGGCGGAGTCTAGTCGATATGTGGAAGCCGCGACAAACGAGTGACGCCTCAGAATTGAGTGACCTGCCAGAATAATTCTGGCCTTCCGCGTCGAGCCAATTCCCACACCAATCGAGCTTGCTCGACCAGTCTCAACGCGGCATTCATTCGATGTCACGGAATGCAACCGAAGTTTCGCGGCTCCAACTCCAACGACCTCAATGCTTGTTCGACTTTTTGGATCGGTAGTAGTCGCCGATCATCCAATTTACCAACAGATCAAGCTCATTCTCGGAGAGACGTGGCTCATCGAACGCCACCATGACGTTGTTGTCTCCATAGAAGTCGGGGTGACCGGGCGAACGTAAGAACCGCTTGAGCCAATCGCGACCAGCGTAGCCCGTCAGTGTCGGATACCCGGAACCAGCTCCATCGCCGAGGGACTCCGTATCTCCCAGCGCCTTCATCGCGTGGCAATCGACGCAACTCGATGTGAGCGGAGTCCCCGATTTCAAGGCACCTCCCTTGAAGATGCCCTTGCCAGCGGCAACCAACTTCTCATCGAACGTCCCGTGATCGACGCGACCACTCTGCGCGGCGACGAACTCCACCAACTCTTTCACGCTGTCGGCATTCGCGGGGTCAGCCAGCAGCGCCTTGTTCTCACGACACCAGCCCGCCATTTCTCCGTCGAGGAACTGTTGCCCCTTCACACCGGCGTTCTTGAGCGGCGCGAAGGTTCGGTCGTAGTCCGTCAGCACGCGCCGAACCCAATCACGCGAACCAAAGTCCCTAAGATCGGCGGCTGTCGCGGGTTCTTCCTCGCTCACCGCATGGCCATGCGCGTCCTTGATCGCCTTCCCTTCCGCGTCCAACTTTGCCTTGAGAATCTGTTGTCCCTTTCCATCGTGTCCGTTGAACCGATGGCAGCTCGAGCAGTGCCGAGCGAACAATCGCGGACCTTGTGAGAACGGGTCTCGCACCAACAATTCGCGGGCACCGTTCTGTGGGATTCCTTCGCGATGAGCCAACTCAACGATCCGATGGGCATCGCGTTCGGCGAACTTCAACTTCGCTTGGTGAGACTCGTTGTGGCTGTCTTCGTAAACAGTCAACGCCGTCAACCAAGCCACACCCACGAGCAGTACCACGAGGAACGCGCGATTCAACTGATGCCCCAGCTTTGACCGACCAATGAACGGCATGAGACCGATCAACGTCATCACGATTCCTGGAACGATGATCGCACCAAACACGACCCCTCTCTTGGAGATCGCTTCAAACTCCAAGAAGCGAAACAGGAACAAGAAGTACCATTCGGGTCGCGCGGGGAAGTCTTCACCGGGATCGGCGGGCGCAGTCAGCTCCGCGCCGCGAGTCATCGTGAAATACAGCACGCCCGCCAGCACCACGACACATCCGACGGCATCGAAAAGGACTTGCGTGGGCCAGAACGTTCCGACCGGCTTCCCTTCGGCGGACTTGTGAACCGTGATGCCGTGTCGTCGGAAGACATAGATGTGCAGAGCCAGAAATCCAACCAACAGCGCGGGCAGCAACCCGGCATGAAGCGCGAAGAACCGCGTCAGCGTGAGATGCCCGTAGGATGTCCCGCCCTGAGCAATCGCCTGCACCTGCTGACCAATGAAGGGTGTCGAGCCAGCGATGTTCGTCGCCACTTTCGTCGCGTAGTAGCCCTTCTGATCCCAGGGCAACAAGTAGCCGGTGAGCGACAGCCCCACCACGATCTGCATCAGGACGAGACCCAGCCAAAAGTTGACCTCACGCGGCGCGCGATAGGCTCCATCCCACACGACCTGCAGGAAGTGCAATCCCAGCACGATCATCATCGCTTGAGCCGCGAAATGGTGGATGCCGCGCAACAGCCAGCCGTAAAACATTTCGTTCTGAATGTAGTAGACGCTCTCCCACGCGGTCTGAGTGCTGGGGGCGTAGCCGCACCACAGAAAGAAGCCGGTGATCGCCTGTACGACGAAACAAAACGTCAACATGCTGCCCGTGATGTACCGCCAGCGCGCTCCACCAGGGATCGGCTCGTTCAACGCTTCGTGCATCAAATTCTTGTAGCCAGTCCGGTCATCGAGCCAATTGAGCAACGCCTTCATGACGAGGTTTCCCCTCAAGGGTAATTGAATGATTGAGTGGCCGGAGCTGTCAGCTCTCGCCGTAGGATGGGCACTCTTGCCCGTCCTGTTTTCCATCTTCAAACCGAACGGGCAGGAGTGCCCATCCTACGTGACAACTTTTCTGCCGATGGCCCGCGTCACATGGAACGCCACGATCAGATCGCCTTCTTCTCGGGAGTGGCGGTGCGGAAGTTCTGGTACTTCACAAAGATATCTCCGCTGCGAACGGCCACCTCCACCTCCAATGCGTCCATGTTGCGTGGGGGAGTCTGGTTTTTCTTCACACCGTCCAAGTCAAACGCACTCTGGTGGCACGGACAGAAGAACTGCTTGTCCGACGCCTGATAGTCCACCTTGCAGCCGAGATGGGTGCATGTGTCGTTGAATGCGATCACTTGTCCGTTGGGCATCAGCCGCAGATAGATGCTTCCCAAGACTCGGTTGCGATAGAGCGTCCACGCATCGGTCACATCGGCACGCAAAGTGAACCGTTCTGGAGTCCCGTCTGTGGGGAGTTGGCTCAGGTTTGCCGCAAGGAGAAAACCATCCGCCCCCACCGCCGAATCTTTTCGCCGCAAGATCGGATCGAGGAAACACAACACGCCCGAAGCGAAGGGGACCAGTCCCGCCAACCCTCCCAGTACGATGGCTCCGGCTGCCGCGAGAAAGCCGCGACGTGGCGCGGGCGAATGACATGGGGGCGATGACTCAACAGGTTGATTGGCCATGAGCAGGCTCTCCAAAAATGAGGCAATGCGCTGGAGGAGAATTCTGATTGTAGAACAGCAGGCGTGAAGTCAGGCGGGGTGGAGGGCAAGTCGTTCGTCGGCAGGATTGAGGCAGTCGTCGGACCGAGGCCGTCAGCAGGAACGCGAATGAACAGCGTGTGACATGGCAACATCTCAACGGATGTCACCAACCAGCGTCAAGAGTCAGCGGCAATCGGGATCACGATCCGAGCTGCCTCGACCGCCATCTTCATCGCAATCAAGGCTCGATTCGTCGCGTCGGCAAATGGTCCCGGCAGAGTGGCTCCGGCAGCCATGCGATGCCCGCCGCCTCCAAACTGCTCGGATACGTGAGAAACGTCCACTCGCTCCGTGCGACTCCGGAAACTCACCTTCACTTGATGGTTCGGCAGTTCGATCGCGATGAAGGCCGCTTTAGTCCCGGATATTTTTAGGCACTCGTTCACGAGGTCTTCCGTATCCGAAGAGATCGCCTTCAACTCGACGAAGTCCGCCCACGGGATTGTGATGAAGGCCAACTCTCCGTCACACTCCAAAACCATCCGCTGAAGTGCCCGTCCGACGAGATGCATCCGCGCCAAGGACGCCTGTTCATACAGCTCGCGGAAGACGGTTGGAGGCGAAGCACCACGCTCCATTAACTCCCCGATGATCCGCATCGTGCGACTGGTGACGGCCGAGAAACGAAACCAGCCCGTGTCGGTGGCAATCGCGGCGAACAAGGCCGTGGCAGCATCCGGCGGCAAACTCACGCCCAAGAACTGCGATAGTTCAAAGATCAGCGAGCCTGTGGCTTCACTCTGAGTGTCCTTGAACTCAGTCGCACCCAAATCATCGGCACTCACGTGGTGATCAATCACGATGCGTCGGGCCGACGATTCTCGCATCGCCTTGCCAACATCCGACAACTGCATCCACGAACTGGTATCGACGACAACGTGAACCTCGGCCGCCGCCACATCGGCCACCGTCGTCCCCGTGCCAAATTGCTTGGCCTCGCGCATCGGATCGAGGAAGTACAAATTCGCCGGTGTCGGCGAAGTGTTGATGATCTGCACCGTCTTGCCCAGTGCTTGCAGCACCCGCGCGAGACCGATCTCAGACCCAATGGCATCGGCATCCGGTCGCACGTGGCTAGAGATCACGAATCGCTGGCAGGCAGCAAGAATTGGTCGCAATGGTTCCCATGAAATTGTCATGGCGGCATCGTGGTTTGCCTCATCACAATTTGCAAGTTGGACACGGTACACAGATCGCCCCGACAGCGCGATCACCTGCTTGAATATCGGGTACCGTCGGCGTCCCTTTTCAACCGCAACAGCCCTCCCTAGAATGCCGCCCGCCAACGGGGTTCCCCCGAGGGCCAAACAATTTTGGGGCGGTAGCTCAGTTGGGAGAGCGCTGCGTTCGCAATGCAGAGGTCGGGGGTTCGACTCCCCTCCGCTCCACTTTGCAACCTATTTTGTGTGAATAGGTTGTGGCCTCACGGCGTTGATACCCTTCGGGGTGTCACCGCCGTGATGTCTTTTGAGATACCCTGCGAGATGCCTTTGGGATCAGCATCGGGGGAAACAAACGCTCGCCTGTGGCGGTTATACCTCGCACGGCCACAACGGAGACGTTGTTAAGCGTGCCGTGAGGCCACGGGTTTCCTGCGGCGATCAAGAACCCATCTTTGGCCGCGTGTTGAACGCGACAGCGTCTGATACCGGAAGAATTGCACTTTCCATCGCGAAGGGGGTTTCTCGAATCCCAACTGTTCGCCGATCTGATGAATCCGCTCGATGACGGGATATTCATCGCGTGAATGGTATGCGGGAGCCATTTACACGAGCCACTGCTCAACAGACAAGGCCGCTCTAACAGCCTGTTGAAAAACGTAGGATGGCCTTCTAGGCCGTCCGTTTTGAGCGTTGAAAGCGGGACGAAGTCCCTCCGGAGCGTCTTGGATGGAATCAATCGGCTTGGCTGTTGCTCGGTATCCGATTCGGTGAAATCATTGTCGGAGCGTGCGTCTTTGTGATGATTGCAGAGTGGCTGAATCTGAATGTTCTAGGGGGAATCGCTCTGATCGCCTGTGAATCAATTCCATTGCTGACGGGGGATTTCCTCGTCAGCCGACGAATCATCGCCAAGACTCCAGAGCAATGCTGGAGTCTTGGTTCACAAGATTGAGTAGAACTTTCATCGACGAGATGAAAAAGGAGGCGGATTCAAAAGCAACCCTCAGCAGCTTTCGTGTGGACGGTGATCCGATCATTCCGGATCGTCCGGGATACCCGGCTGTTCCATCAACTCACAGCGCAAGAAATGTGGGTCCGAACACCTTCCGAGAAGTATTGATCGAATTCAAAAGGTAGCCGCGTGCGGCACGCGCTGAGGCTTTGCGAAGGATGTTGTCCTCCATCGCTCTCTAGGCTATTTGGGTTCTCCGCCATTTGTCGATTCGGTGACGTGCCAGATCGCCGATGGTTGTGCCAGAGTGATTGAGAAGTTCGTCGCGTAGGGTAGATTTTTCTCGTTTCGCAACTACAACCAACCGCGTTCAACGACCCCACTCACGACAGGCACAAATTGACCATGCAACACGCTCCGTTATTCACTCCGGTCAATGTTGGATCGCTCACGCTTCCGAATCGGATTGTGATGGCACCGCTGACTCGGTGTCGGGCGGATGCGGAGCATGTTCCGACCGATTTGATGGTCGAGTATTACTCGCAACGAGCGAGCGCCGGGTTGATCGTGGCTGAGGCGACGATGGCTATTGAAGGACACTCGGCATTCGGGGCGCGCGAACCCGGAATCTATTCGGCTGCTCAAGTCGATGCCTGGAAGCGCGTGACCGATGCCGTTCACGCCCACGGTGGCCGGATCGTGCTTCAGCTTTGGCATGGTGGTCGAGCCTGTCATTCGTTGCTGAATAACGGTGCCCAACCGGTCGCTCCGAGTCCGCTGCGAATTGAGAACGATGAGACACACACGCCTCAAGGAAAGAAGCCGTATGAGATTCCGCGAGAGCTTCGGGATGACGAACTTCCGGGCATCGTCGCGGGCTTTCGGCACGCTGCCCAGAATGCTCACGCAGCGGGCTTCGATGGTGTTGAAGTTCATGGCGCGAATGGCTACTTGCTGGATGCTTTTCTCCGCGACGGCAGCAACAAACGAACTGGCCCATATGGTGGTCCGATTGAAAACCGCGCGTTGCTGTTACTCGATGTTGTCGATGCAGTGCTGAGCGTTTGGGGAGCGGGGCGAGTGGGCGTGCGACTCTCGCCGCTCAACAGCTACAACGACATGCGGGACAGCGATCCGGTGGGAGTGACGAATTACGTGGCCACTCAACTCAATCGGCGAGGCGTCGCGTATCTGCACCTGATGCGAGGCGACTTCTTTGGCGTGCAGCAGGCGGACCTCGTCACTCCAGCCCGCGCCGCCTTCCATGGAACGCTCATCGGTAACATGGGCTTCACGCCCGCAGAGGCAACTCAAGCCATCACGGAGGGAGTGCTCGACGCCGTCGCCTTCGGCCACCACTATGTCAGCAACCCCGATCTCGTCGAACGCGTGAGGGCCGGTATCGCACTGGTCCAACCGGACAGCCGCACATTCTACAGCCACGATGTGCAGGGCTACACCGACTATCCCACGATAACGCCGGCTTGACGGAGATGTGGCTGAGTACCAGGTCTGTTTGAGAATTGGCCTCAGTGGCGGTCACCTCTATAACGTGGTCGCGGCGGGGCTTGGGGAGCATGCGTCCACCATGTCTGCGCGCGTCAGTCTCTATAATCGGGTCGGGTTCGAGTCGCTCCGCAAGGAGTTGAGGCTGGATCCGAACGTCTTGCGGCGATTGCGGAATGATCTGCTCAAGCACTTTGTTTCCGACGAGGACGCCTTGAGTCGCTTTTCTGCTGCGGATCGCGTGGCGGTGCATTCGTTGGAACTGTATCACCGCAGTGACTCGACGGTGGATGGTGCGAGCAAGCTGCTATTGAAAACCAGCGCCGGGATGTTGATTGAGGCGGTGATCCTCCGTGTGGCATCGGGGCGGACGGCATTGTGTGTGTCGAGTCAGGTCGGATGTGCGGCGGCATGTGACTTCTGCGCGACGGGCAAAATGGGGATCGCTCGCAATCTGACTCCGGATGAGATTCTCGATCAGTTGCTCATCGCCGGACAGTTGCTGGCCGTCGAGAAGCGGAAAGTGCGGAACATCGTCTTCATGGGGATGGGCGAGCCGTTCCACAACGAAGCGAATCTGCAGGTGACGCTTGAGGCCCTGATCGCCTCCGATCTGTTTCATCATTCTCCCGCGAAGCTCCTCGTCTCGACCGTCGGTGTGGCGGACGCGATGGTGCGCTGCGTCGAGCGATTTCCCTTGGTCAATCTGGCACTCAGCCTGCACAGCGTGCGACAAGATGTTCGCGAGCAGTTGATCCCACTGGCACGCCTCTATCCGCTGGATCAACTTCGCGAGACCCTGCGCGAGATCAACTCGAAGACCTCCTCGCCGGTGATGATCGAGTACCTGATGCTCGCGGGACGGAATGATTCCGTGGCCGATGCGAGTGAATTGATCGCATGGCTGACCGGGCTTCGAGTCCACGTGAACCTGATCCCGTACAACCCGATTGACGAGTCACCGCACCTACAAGGAAGCGACCGCGCGATCCGCGAGGCGTTCGCAGCGCAGCTCAAACAGGCCGGGATGGAAACGACTTTGCGGTACTCGCTTGGGCAAGACATCGCCGCCGCGTGCGGGCAACTTGTCCGTCATGAGAACCGCCGCCGAGCGATGGAGAGTCGTTCGTAAGGGACCTGCAAGACTGCTCAGTCGCGCTGCGACAGAAAATCCGTTTGCCACACCGCATCCATTGGAGTTCGGCCCACTTGTCGCGGGGCGACAGGACTTGATGGAGGCAATCAAGTTCGGCCACACTCTTCCTCTCCCGGAGCGAGCAGGCTACTTTGAAATCGGCCGTCAGGGTTCGCTCTCGCTCGAACGTTTGAAGGAATGTTGTATGAACCGCCGAGGCATTGCCGCTCTTCTTTTCTTGTTTCTTGCGTCAGAAGCCCTGGCTCAGGAGAAGGCTCCTAAGGTGATCGACGGTTGGGGCAACGTGGCCAGTTCCAAGCGGGACTGCAAGATCACACCGGACGAGGGAAAATTAACGATCACGGTGCCGGGGACACCGCACAACCTCAACAAGGTCATCAGCGATCTCTCCGCTCCACGCGTATTGCAGGAGGTTGAAGGTGACTTCACGATTCAAGTCAAGGTGTCGGGAGACTTCAATCCGAGTCCCGTCTCAACAGTCGCTCCGCGCGGTAAGGCGTACAACGGCGCAGGTCTGCTGTTGTGGGTCGATGATGACTTGTTCGTGCGTCTGGAGCGAAACATTTGGATGAACGGCCCGGTGGATGCGCAATGTCACCCACCGCTGTTTGAAGTGATGGTGAAAGGGGCACCGACCGGGACTAGTCCTCCCCCCACTGCGGCCACATTTTTCGGTACGCCCGCGACTTGGTTTCGGTTGGCACGAAGTGGCGATAGCGTCACACCGTCTTACAGTCACAACGGCATCGACTGGACCACGGCTGGTGCCGCAACATTGCGACTTCCCAAGAAAGTTTCCGTGGGAGTTGCCGCCGTTAACACATCTAAGAAACAGTTCAAGGCGGTGTTTGAGGAACTGCAACTCACCACCAAATAGCGATTGCCTCAGCAGCCGTGATCCTGTTCACAGGTTGTCGGCTTGGAGACGCCTAATCACTCGGCCAAGAGCAGAGATTCCACTTGGCTGCGTACGGGTGTTTCACTCACGATTGGAGTTGCTAGCCTTAGCAACTCTGATTGAAGTGTTGGGAGTCAGACTTCACATCGCGAGTTGGCTCCGATCGCTTCCTTGGTACTCCTGAGTAACACCGGCGGGTTCCAGAAGTGATTCGCATCAATCGCAAACGGCTCACGCGAGTGGCGTGAGCCGTTTTGACATTTCCAAGAAGAGGCGATACGAGGCGAACCGGGGACCGGAGTTCAGTTCACTGCACCGAACACTTCGTCACGCATTTGTACCCGACGACGACTTCCTTCTTGATCAGCACTTTCTTGAAATGAAACTTGCAGGTCGGGCCGCAATCGCAAATGCGGCCGGGGTGCAGTTCGCACACCGGAACGCACTTTGTCTCGTAGACCGTCTTTTTGACCGGAACCATCTCGTTGATCATCCGGCACTGATGGCACTGCGGTTGGCAGCCCCCTTGAGGGCAATTGCACTGGCAATGAGTTCCCTCAGATTGGCACCCCGAGAGACCTCCGGTAGAGGCGCACGGTCCCTGAGCGGTCACCGTCGCGGCTAGGCCGATCAACGTCATGAGGGCGAACACGAGTTTGGATGAGAGTTGCATATCGTCACCTTTGCAAAAATAGTCGCGATGTTTTGTCATCGGGATCGAACGGCTCAATCGCCAGCACTCCGCAAGCAGACTCGTTCGCGTCCCGTTTGATTGTCGTTCGAGTTAGAAGTCCTGAGCCAGCCTCATCCCTACTCCGTGAATCCAACCATCACCGGCACCGCCGGGCAAAGCGTTGTTGCGGTTGGTCGCGATGTAGTTGAACTGCAGCTTCATGTTCGGGTTCCAGAACCAGTTTAAACCCGCCGTAAAGTTATGCAGTTCGCCGCCGTTGATTCCTTGGTCGTTCAGGTCGAGATAGTTGTAACGGGCACCGACCTGCCAAGCTCCCCAGCCCGTCGCGGTCGTTCCGTCGTCGTTGCGCAGGCAGAAGAATTTTTCTCGTGGCTTCACGCGATCGAACGCTCCGCGTTCCATGCTGTAGTTGTCGTGTTCGCCGGTCAGAAAATACATCACTTGGACATAACCGCCGTGATAGAAGATTTGATCGGCTTTGACTCCAGCCGCCACACCCGGTGCTCCGGCAGCACTGGTCACATCGTGAGTCCAACTTGCCAAATACTCTGCTTGCAGCGTCCACGGCCCATGCACGATGGCGAGTTCCGGGTCGAGCATCTGTCCATCAGTCGCAAATAAGTTGCTCGAGTCTGCAGGGATTGGCCATTGAACGGAGATGCCAGATCGTATGGCGTCTCGTGTGCGGAAGCGTTGTCGCCCCTGAACGCTCGTCGCTTGGCGGGCACCCAACCCGATGTGAATGAGGTCGGCTCCATCAGCTTCGTTGCGGAGCAACTTAGTCAAACGCCCCGTGACGGCGTAGTCGTTGTCCCACGCATTGGAGGCGAAGACGTTGTTGGTCGGCTTATAGAGTCCGATATTCCAAGTCGCTGTGTCATCCGCAAATCGGTCGAACGCGGAGATACCGGGTGTGAACCCGTTGAATGATCCACCGTAGAACGTGTCTTGGTTATAGGATCGTTCCATAAACGGCAGAAAGCGGCTGCTGACCAAGTGCTCGAAGCCGATCGCTTCCTTTTGATTACCGATCCGGATGTTGCCGAAACCCGGAACCTCCTTGAGCTGCCACCACACGTCTGTGAAGCCGGTGATATTGAAGTCGGTCGTTCCCGCACCGGAGTTCGCGCGAGCCGAGTTGATGAAGTCATACTCGACCGCAAACTCGTGCTGTTCGTACATCGTGCCGTCGATCCGCAAGCGGGCCCGTCGGAAATCGACGCCGTCTCGATAAGGGGCGTTGATATTGGGGGGCGAGATGGAACCGTCGGTGCCATAAAATCCAGCATCGAGTTGTGTTCGGCCGCCGACATGAATGCGGAACGCTTTGTCCTTCGTGGAGAGTTCCAAACCGTTGTTCCATTTGGCCGTCATCGCCAGATCACTGCCGACTTCGTAACCGGCCTCTTCATCGGCCTTCTTCTTTTCCGCTTCTTCTTTCTTTTTGTCGGACATG
>JAYTXB010000407.1:0-3665 GCA_043743205.1 Schlesneria sp. | reverse complement strand
TTCCGAAGATGCGGATCAGTTCCTGTTCGGCCATTTGGCGCGGCTCACCCAGCGGAATCTTGCGCCAGACACGGCGCACTTCGTCGAGCAACTCGCGGCGAGTCGGGTTGTGGGAGAGACCCGTCAACAGCGTGCGCCATGCGGAGGCTAGCTTCTCTTCAATCAGTTCTTCGTTGGCGAGCCTCAACCACACACCGACCAACGACGGATCGCACAGCACCGCGAACCGCAGCGTCTTCGCCCTTGCGAGTGGATTGGGAAGCCGATCTGCCGTGTACCAGTGATAGCGGCCGTTGCCAATCGGCTGGATCGCGTACCAGGTCGCGGGAAGCAGGCCGATGTGCGCGAGCACAAACAGCAGGCGGATCGTTGTGGCCGCTTGAAACGGGCCGAACAACGCCCACGTCGCGAACCAACCATAACCCAGTCCCACGAAGTGCGCCACGTTCGCGACTTTCACCAAATCGAGTGCCGTCGCCACGACGCACAGCACCAGAAACACCAAACCAAAGTACAGCGTGCGATCTGGCAAGATGTCTTTATCGTCGAATTGCTTGAGAGCAATCAGGGCACCCAACATCGCACAGACCACGCCCGAGAAGCCGATCGCCGAATGACCGAATACGAACTCCGCGAGCATCGGTACGGGGATCATCGGCAGGAGAAACAACCCGAAACGGAGACTCCCCCAGTGTCTTTCCAACCGTTTGCCCAACACCCACGCCGACAGGCAATTGAGCAACAGATGTTCGAGATCGGCGTGATGAAATGCATTGATCGGAATCCGCCACCAGTCGCCGTCCCACAGATCGAACGGGCCATTCAGTTCTTCATTGACCGCCTCACGCTGGTCCCCTTTGATCGCGAAGACCTGCAATGTGACGGCGGCTCCCCATTCGCGCTGCGCGTCTCGAAAATGGACTCCTTCCCACGACCGGGCCAGACAAATCGCAAACAGAGCCGAGCAGATCAGCAGACATTCGGCAGTGACAGGCGCAGTACGCAGCGGACTCACGATCGAAGAACCTCACGACAGTAAGAACAGAACACCACGAACAGAAGTCCACGTAAAGATACCGTGTTGTGGCGAACACAATCGGTGAGAACGACCACTTTCGCAACGGCCATCGTACGCATTCTTTTGAGCCTCGCTGGAAATCACACGCCCTCGCTTACGCAGCGGGTCACCGAACGGCGGGTGCCGTCGGTCCCGATACCGGCTGCGACGAAGGTGGCGCTGTGATGGCGATGGCGAGTCACGATCTCGGTGCTCGCCGAAGATTTCTCCGGCCTCGCCGGATTTCGTGAGCTACAAACAGGGGAGGCATTGGAGTGTGTCGAGTGCCTCTGCTCGCGTGCTCACTGCGTGTGAGACCTCCGAAGCGAACTGGGCCAAGCCATGACTATCAATCTTCGACAGTATGCTCGCTTGCCATTGAGTGGTGAGGACTCGACAGCCGTACTGATCGTGAACCGGCGATCCTCCATCTCCTGCCAGCTAACCGAGATGTCGATCGGTGGCTTCGGAGTCGTCGTCCCTAAGCAGACTCAGTTGGCAATCAATGACCTAGTTTGCCTGAAGACGCGCGGCTCCGATTTTATCGTGCGTGTCACCTATCAAGGCCCGCACGCGGATGGCATCGCACTGGGACTGAAACAAGTCGAAGAAGTTCCTCCCGACGCGAACCTCACCAGTATCGCCCCTCGGTGGATGACGACGACGTTCTGGTTGGCCGCGGCCAGCAGCGTACTGGCCGCCACGTACTGCCTGACGGGCTGGTATGAATTGCTTCCGAAGTGACGAGCTTGGCTCGGCTCACTCTTGATCGGCGAAGACCGGTCGCAGCAGGTTATCGACCGGGGCGAAGTCATCTGTCAGCAGTTGACCTTCCGACAGCGCGAGGACGGCACTCATTTGACCGCTGAGCTTCGGAGTCGTTTCGCTCGGCAATGTCTCCATTGCCGCGAACGGCTTGCCGGACCAATCGCCAGTGTCGGCGAGATGGCTCAAATCGAGCGGTCGGCGTGAGCAGACCATCACGAACGTATCGCGGTCGCTGTCGGGCTGAACGTTCGACGTGCTGAAGACGTAGATGTTCGGGAAGACTTTTGCGGCCGTGGCGACATAGCGACCGAGAAATCGTCCCGCACCCGGCTCGCGCGACTTCTTCGCTGCCGCCACAACGGCCTGCGTCCAAGCGGCATTTTGAGGCTCGATGTCAATCAGCTTTTGCTTGAGCTCATTCGAGACGATGCCTCGAAACCCGAGTACGTGCTGATCGCCTTCCAGGCGACAGACCTCGACCGCCTCAAACGGTGCCTCGCCGGACTTCCACCCGGAAAGCGGGCCGCCCGTGGCATTCAACCTGGCCGGGATCACTCCTAGGAACGGCTTCTGTTTTCGAGTCAGTGCGGCGAGTTGTTCCATCACCGGCCACCACGCCTGCGGATCACTGTTGAGAAAATCGTCCTTGGAATTCGTGGCTTCCGGTGCAGGCGTCGCCGTGTCGGGCTTCACTCCGGTCAACCGGTGTTGATCGGCGAGCGTCAGCGTGCGGCGAGACCGGACCTGGTAATGGTCGTTCCTCAGCGACTTGATCTCCAGCGGTCGATAAGCCCTCGGAGCCGGTTCAAACTTGCCAAACGGCAGCGTCATGTTGGCAAGACCCTTGGGAAGTCGGCCGATGTATTCGACCTCGCCCTCGCCGACTGTCTCACCGGGGAACTCGGTGCGCGGATAGATGTCGATGATGTTCGCCTGATAAACGCCTTCGTCGCTGAGCAGGTCGTGCGTGTCTTGCAGAAACTCGCGCGTGGTCAGATGCGCGGGGATGCTAAAGTCGTTGAAGGCGTCGCCGTAGATGAAGTCGTAGCGAACGGGCGGCTTTCCCGCCGCGACGAGCTTTTGATTCTCACGCAGTCGGTCGTCGACGAAGTTGCGCGCGTCGCCAATCGTGGTGACGATGCGTTGCTGTTCGGCCTCAGTCAGCCCGAGTTCCTGCACCACCGCGCGATAGACGGCGGGGTCGAGTTCCGCGACTTCAATGTTCGGACTGGCGGGGAACTCCTTCAGAAACCATCTCGGAAAAATGTAGCCGCCGCCACCGACGAAGAGCGCCGTCGCGCGATGCGATTGGCCGCGTGCCTCTTCAATCGCGCGATACCACGCGCCGGTTGGTGTCGAGTTCAACAGCGTATCGCGCGTTGATGTCGTCAACGGTTGATAGGCAGTGACCACACCGAGCGTCGCGTCGTGTCGCAAGGTTGGGGCGAGGTCTTCCGGGATCGTGACTCCCGACGGCATCTGTTCCAGCTCCACGGATGAGAACCCGCCCCACAGTGGCTTGTTCGTTTCGGCGTGCAGCGCGGTGATCGCCGTCCAAAATGCAGCATCCGGCGAGAGAGCGAGGAGTGCATCGAAGACATTCGACGTGGGATTCTCGATCTTCAATAGACCGGCCGCTTCATCAAAGACGACGCCACTCGGCAGTTTGCTCGCGTCGAACGATTCCTTGGGAAGGCCGCTGATCGACAGCGTGACTGGCTGCACGAACGACTTGGCGGTGGCCTTCGTCACGGCGGCGTAGACCTGCTCGTATTCGTAGTGCAATGCGGTCGGATCGAGCGGGTCGTAGTAGCTGTGAATCAGCTTGTCGAGACGCAGG
>JAYTXB010000406.1:0-3844 GCA_043743205.1 Schlesneria sp. | reverse complement strand
AGTGGTTGCCGCGCAGATGGCCCGTCTTGAGCTTGTTGCCGTGACGCTCCGCTTTAAGAACGCGGATCGAGTCCGTGTTCACGTGCTCAACTCCCTCGGTAAACTTGGCCGGGACTGAGACGTATTGCCGAGTGACCGCGCGGCGATCCTTCATCCCGGCGACACCAATGTCACCCGGCGGACACTTCAGCGTGCGGCCGACATGGCGAACCAGATCGGCGGACGCAACATCACGTTTCTCGATCCAGAGGAAGAGATGCTCACCCGTACCGACCGGTTCGTAGGCGGGGATTTCCTCGACCAGAAAGTCTTCAGGAATTTCTTTCCACTGTCCCCCAACACCGGGGAGTGCGGCGGTGAGAAAGGGAAGTGCGCGGTTCGGTTGGAGAGTTGGCAATCCGGGATCGGCCCGAGATTCGTCGCGGTCATCGGTCATCAAATGCTTTCTGCGGAGTCGGTGTTCGTCGCGGTGGCCCTCATCGCTCGTCCTTGAGGTCTCGGCCAGCACTACCTACGCTGTCAAACGAGATCATGGGACGGTGCTTACTCTTAGCGAGATATTGCGGATGCGAATCGTAGCGGGACAGTTGAGGCGACGAAAGCTGCTAGTCAATCCGGGTGCCACGACGCGCCCGATCACCGACCGCGCGAAGGTCATGCTGTTCGACTACATCCGCGACTTCATGCCAGGCCAGCGTGTACTCGATGTCTTTTCGGGGACCGGTTCACTCGGGTTTGAAGCACTCAGTCGCGGCGCGAAGAGCGTCGTTTTCTGTGAGCAAGACCATCGTGCTCACAAGCTGCTGACACAGAACGTCGAACACTTGGGTGTTGCCGACCGAGTGTTGTGCTGGCGAACCGACTGCCTCCGCTGCTCGTTCAAAGCGCAGGGGCAGGAAGCGTGGTATCCCTACGGTGTGATCTTTTTTGATCCCCCCTACGAGATGATCAAGGGCCTCAAGGTTGGCTCACCTCTGTTCCGCTCATTGCAACGGCTGACGCGGAATGAGGTGTCGATCGACAACACGCTGCTCGTGCTGAGAACTCCGGCCGAGAGCCAGTTCCATCTCCCCGACGCTTGGATGACCGAGCGCGTGGTCTCGCTCGGCGGCATGGACATGCACCTGCTTCGCAAGCAGCGCGTGACTGACGAAGGACCACTCGACGCCGAAGTTGAGGAGCTGTCCGGCGAGCTGCCTCCGTCAGCCGAAGTCGTCCGTTGAGCAACTCGTAGGATGGACGCCTCGTCCGTCCGTGGTCTGATTGAAGAACGTAGGATGAGCACTCTTGCCCGTCCGGATTTCCGTCTTCCAGCGGGACGGGCAAGAGTGCCCATCCTACGGAACAATTTCTAACCGCCGTTCGCCTATGACTGCGGTCTCACGGGGATCGCGCGATAGAGACGAACGAGTCCGAGCAACAGCACGAAGCCAAAGCCGCCGACCCCGCCGAGGACCATCAGGCTGAGCCAGTCGCTGAAGATGACCCGCGTCTGTTCCCACAGCCAGCCCCAACGGAACAGGACGAACACGGCGGCAATGCTCAGCCACGGACCATACGGTAAGTAGGTCTTTCCCGAGACCAGCTTAATCAAGATGCCGACCGTCAGCCCCGCCAGTGGGGCAAGCAGGAACACGAGCACCACTGCCTGCCAGCCGAGAAAGCTGCCGATCATCGCCATGAGTGTCACGTCACCGAAGCCCATCGCTTCTTGACCGATCACGCGCGAACTGATGTCGCGGGCGAGCCACGTCAGTCCCGCTCCCGTAGCCAATCCAGCGTTGCTCCAGGCGAGTGCGTGCCAATGCGGGTGCGGGGCGTACCAAGCGGGGATCGTCGGGCCGCGCAGTTGAGGAATCGCGATCGACCAGTCCACCCACAGGTGACACAGTTGTATGTCTCCGATCGCACACGCACCGACGACTCCGATCAGCATCCCCGGAAACGTGATCCAGTCGGGGATGACGTAGCAGTCGAAGTCGATCGCCGTCGCCACGATCAGTAGTGCGATGAGGACCAGATGGAAATAGAGCCGCGACTCGCGACCGAACCACGAGGGCTGGACTTCGGGCGTATCGAGGACGCGCGCGCCGTGTTCGGCCCAGTGCAGCCCGCCGAACAACACCGCCGTCACGAACATCAACGCGGCACAGCGCAGCCAACGGGCATGCGACGAAATGGCCCGTGCGTTCAACGCCGCTCGCTCGACGCGACTGATCCGCTCGAACCAGAAGCTCAATCCGAAGCCGACCAACAGGCCGATCAGTCCCGTCACGATGCCACTCAAGGGGATAATCTCCGACTACCGTAGGGTGCGTGAAGTCTTCGGAACGCATCGCCATCGCCACTCGACGTGGTGTGTTCCGAAGACTCCACACACCCGACTTACTGCTACGGCCTACTCTGATGCTGGCGCGGTCTCATTCGCGACGAAGCCGCTCGTCTTGTGAGTCCCGTCGCAGAAGGGTCTCTTCAATGAAGTACCGCAGCGACAGAGAGCGATGTTGGCTCCCGCCGCCGTTTCAAATTTGTTGCCAAGATGATCGACCAGCGTCACCGGTCCCGAGACCAGTAATGGCCCGTTCTCGCGCGTTTTGATCGTGACTTCAGGCCGTGTTGTTTGAGCATCCATCAGGGAATCCTTCGTAAAGGTTTCGTTCATGAGACTCTTACTTGACGTTTCCGACAGCAGTCTGGTGAGCCGCATGCCGTAAGAGTTTCCTGCGGCAATCAAGAACCCGCAGCCTTACGGCGTGCGGCTCGCCAAGGCCTCATTCGTGACCGCGCGAGGTATAGCTGAGAATCCGGGGCCTCACGGCACCCGGCTCGCCTCGTTTCGACTTTTGTCAAAAGCATCATCCATCCAATCGTGACTTCCAATCGAACGCGAGATCGAGTGCCGGAGCGGAATGAGTTAGCCCGCCGACGCTGATCCGTTCGACACCTGTGTGGGCGATCGCAGTCACCGTTTCGAGCGTCACTCCTCCAGAGGCTTCAAGTAGGACGCTGGGTGCGGCACGGTCCCGAATCGCCACCGCTTGAACCAACGTGGCGACGTGCATGTTGTCGAGCAGCACGATGTCAGGCTGGCTTCGCAATGCGTCTTCGAGCTGGTCCAGCGAATCAACCTCGACCTCAATCGAGACTCCCGCCGGGCTGCGCTGCCGCGCCGTCTCGACTGCCGCCGCGATACTGCTCGATTCCGCCCAGGCCGCGAGATGGTTGTCCTTGATGAGGACTCCGTCATAGAGACCCATCCGATGATTCGTGCCGCCTCCACAGCGAACGGCATATTTTTCGAGCAGTCTCCAACCGGGGAGCGTCTTCCGCGTGTCGAGGATCACCGCGCGAGTTCCCTGTACGGCATCGACGAAACAGCGAGTCAGCGAGGCGATGCCGCTGAGGTGCGTCATGAAGTTGAGCATCGTTCGCTCGCCGATTAACAGGGATCGCAGCGGCCCCGAGACCGTGGCCACCGCCATCCCTGGCGACACGGCTTCACCATCGCGGCGATGAGACTTCCAACGGACGGCTGCGTCGAGATGAGCGAACACGCGCCGCCCAATGGTCGCCCCCGACAACACGCCCGTTTTTCTCGCGACGACTTGGACTGCCGCTTGTTCGTCCGCGCGAATCAACGCCGCACACGTCAGATCGCCCGCCGAAGCCAAGTCTTCCGCAAGTGCCAACTCGATGAGCGTTTCCGCCGCCGCTTGTTCGCTGGTTCCAAACGTCTCTTCGATCATGATTGGTCCTCAATCCAGCGCACTCGCCGTGGAAACGGTCCCCTGAAGTGATTCCTCGCGCGGCCTAAACTGAGTCTTACTGAGCGATGGACGTGAGT
>JAYTXB010000405.1:0-2996 GCA_043743205.1 Schlesneria sp. | reverse complement strand
GGCTCCTTCGAGATGTCCATGATTTCGGGGACCGACTGCTGCATCCGATAGGCCAGTTCGTACTGGGCGATGCGCGTGATCGTCTCGGGGTCGCCGAGTTTCTCGGCCTGAAACTCGTTCAGCGTTTTGAGGGCGTCGAGTGTCTCGCGCCGCCCCGCGCGATCGAGGCCATTCGGGTTCGAGAGGTACAAGACCGGATCACCGGGTGAGCGGCATTGGACGCCTTGATAGATCGACGGCAAATAGCCGCTCCCCCAGACACTCTTCCCCGCGTCGGGCGTCTTGCCACCGCTGGTTAAGACGACGAAGCCGGGCAAGTCTTCGTTCTGAGAGCCGAGTCCATACGTGGCCCACGAACCGAGCGCGGCTCCTCCAAACAGGTTCGTCCCCGTGTGGAGCATGAGCTGCGCGGGGGCGTGATTGAATTGCTCGGTGTGCATCGACTTCACGATGGCGATGTCGTCGATCACCTCGGGCAGATGCTTCCACACTTCACTCAACTCCGACCCCGACTGGCCATGCTTCGCGAACGTGAAGGGGGAGCCGAGCATGTTCGGCACTCCCTGAATGAACGCGAACCGCTTGCCTTCGAGATACTCCTTGGGACACGGTTGTCCGTTGAACTTCCGCAGCGCGGGCTTGTCATCGAACAGATCGAGCTGTGTCGGACTCCCCGCCATGTGGAGGTAGATCACATGCTTGGCCTTCGCCGGGAACGGCGGCTGCTTCGGCGCGAGCGGGTTCGCGGCGCGCGGCAACTGCGGCGCGGCAAACCCATCACGCTGCAACATCGTCGCGAGCGCCACCGCTCCCAAGCCCACGCCACTCTGTCCAAAGAAGTGCCGCCGCGTGACAGCCTGGAGGTACTCGTGATGCAGGTTCATGGAGTGGTCTCGTCTGTGAGTGGGATTGTCGGTCAATGGTCTGGTGGCGATTAACAGCCTATCCGAGAACCACGCCAAACTTCCGAAGTCTCAGAAGACTTCGGAAGTTTTCGGATAGGCTCTAAAGATCGGCACATCAATCACGGGCAGTATCAATCAGATGTTCGAGGTGAGCCGGGTGCCGTGAGGCCCCGGGTTCTTCATCAAAACGTCCGGAGCCTCACGGCACCCGGCTCACCCATTCCCGACAGTTGTTGATGCGCCCGCCCCCAGCAACTTGTCACGCCGACGGTTCGATGATCGGGCGGAGGACCTCGCCGTGGACATCGGTCAGGCGTCGTTGAATGCCGTTGTGATAGAAGGTCAGTCGTTCGTGGTCGAGGCCCAGCAGGTTGAGAGCGGTGGCGTGCAGGTCATACGAATGGCAGGGATGTTCGGCCGCCTGCCAACCGAGATCATCGCTGGTGCCGTGACTCGTGCCGCCGCGAATGCCGCCTCCCGCCAGCCATGCGGTGAAGACCCCCGGATTGTGATCGCGCCCCTTTTGTGAGCCTTGCATGAACGGCTGTCGTCCAAACTCAGACGTGCAGATCACGAGCGTCGATGCGAGTAACCCGCGTCTCTTCAAATCGGCGAGCAGCGCACTGGCTCCCGTATCCAGGACTCGGCCCCAGTAACCGTGATCGCGCACGATGTCTTCGTGGCTGTCCCAATTGGGACGAATCTTTTTCGACGACGTGTTCTCGGCCCCGCAGAAGATTTGCACGAAGCGGACACCCCGTTCGACCAACCGCCGCGCGAGCAAACACTGCCGACCGAACGGCCCGACATCGAGGTCGTCGAGTTCAAACGGCTGCCGTGTCGCAGCACTCTCACCGTCGAGGTTCACCGCATCGGGGGCACTCAACTGCAATCGCGCTGCGAGTTCATACGACGCGATGCGAGCTTCGAGGAGCGAGTCACTCCGACGTTCGGCATGGGCAACGTTGAGCTTTCGCAGGAAGTCGCGTCCGTCTCGCTCGGCAGCGGGTGATGCTGCGCGACCGGTGGGCGGGAAGAGGTCTGCAATCGGAGGGCGTTCAGCGGAGGTCTCGATGACCGTCCCCTGATGCACGGCGGGGAGAAAGCCCGCCCCCCAATTGGCCAACCCGCCGGGCGGCAACCCGCGCGGATCGGGCAGCACGACGAACGCGGGAAGGTTCTCGCTCTCACTGCCCAGGCCATACGTCACCCACGCGCCCATGCTGGGAAAGCCCGGCCGGATGAAGCCGCTGTTCGCCATGAACATCGCCGGACCATGCAACGCCGACTTGCTCTGCATGGAATAGATGAAAGCCATGTCATCGACGTGCCGAGCCAGTCGCGGGAACAGGTCGCTCAACCAACGACCGCATTCGCCGTGCTGACGAAACGGCCAGAAGCCTTTCGCGTAGTTGCCGCCGATCCCCGCGAACGTCTGCTTGCCCAACTCGGGATCGAACGGCTTGCCGTGCTGACGCTCCAGTTCCGGCTTGTAGTCCCACGTATCGACATGGCTCATCCCACCGGGACAAAAGATTTGAATGACGTTCGTCGCCCGTGCGGCCTGATGGGGAAGACGACTCGCGAGCGGAGAGCTGACCGTATTCGAGTCGGCACCGAACAGTTTGTTCGCGCCGGTCATTGCTCTGTCTCCAGACAACATTGATGCGAGAGCGACGCCCCCCAACCCACCGCCGCATTCCCACAAGAAGTGGCGGCGCGACTGAGGTGAACCAGACTGTGGCGAACAACAGGGCTGGAAGTGTAGGTCGGTCATGGGACGTTCTTCAGTGAGACGAGTGGCTGGCAACTTCGACGGGTGCAGTCGCCGATTGGAGGTCCGTGATTTATTCCCTCTCCCGCCCGTCCTCGGGGGGAGAGGGTTAGGGTGAGGGGGGATTCGTTGGGGGAGCCTGACGCACAGAGATCAGTGCGACGGTGTCCCCGCCTCTGGATTCGCATTTCGTAACAAATGACTTTCGACCGATCGGCCCCCTCACCCTAGCAGCCCGTTGAAAAACGTAGGATGGGCATCTTGCCCGTCCGATTTCCCGCAGAAAAACGACGGCCTAGAAGGCCATCCTACAGTTT
>JAYTXB010000404.1:0-3677 GCA_043743205.1 Schlesneria sp. | reverse complement strand
CCGTTGAAAAACTGTAGGATGGCCTTCTAGGCCGTCGTTTTTCTGCGGGAAATCGGACGGGCAAGATGCCCATCCTACGTTTTTCAACGGGCTGTTAGGCGAGCGGCCAGAAGAAATGTCCCTGTAGGATGGGCACTCTTGCCCATCCGGCTTTCTGTCTTCCAGCCGGACGGGCAAGATGCCCATCCTACAGCGCGGTACAACAATTCCTGCGGCTCGCCTTACCGTAGTCTTGTCGCTCTGCCGACAAGATGTCAGTAGCGCGTATCGCGTAACAAGGCGTCCATTCCAACCGCGTGAGGTCTAGTCCGAGACCACTTCGTTTCTCTCGGTGGCAACCCCGTTCAGACTCAGAAAGGCTCGTTGACAGTCGCGGATGAGAGCGTTAGCGTACCTCGCAACTTTCGAGGGCGGTCGGCTGGAGGTGTTCAAGCCCCGTGCTATCGCTCTCGGTCGGTTCGGGATTGGGTTTGCCGCGACCTCAATTTGAGTTGTCATTCACTTCTAGCGGCGGCATCTACGGTTTATTTGAGGTTGGAACAGACTCACCGTTTCGGTCGGTCTGTGCAGTCACTGACATCGGGGAGTGCTTGGTTCATGCTACAGGCAGAACTCAAGATTCTGGGCGGAAAACATCAGGGAAAAGCCATTCCCCTCACGACCAAAAAGTTTCTGGTCGGACGCGAACAGGATTGCCATCTGCGTCCAAACAGTGACATGGTCAGCCGCCATCACTGCGTCTTCTCCATCGACGATTTCGCGGTTCGACTGCGCGATCTCGGCAGCACCAACGGCACGCGCGTGAACGGTGAAGCGTTGCGAGGCGAGGTGGTACTCAAGCCGGGGGATCAGATCGGCATCGGCAAGATGGAACTCGAACTGGTCATCCGGCAGGCGGCGGCAGTGGTCGCGAAGGTTAGTTCCGCGCCAGGCAGTTCATCAGAACTGCTAGCGGTCCCCAGCGGAGCCACAGTCGAGATTCCGGCCTACCTCGGTGACTCGAATTCTGAGATCGCCAACGCGGAACTGAACGAAACCTCCTACGAATTGCCAGCCATCGTCGGCCCTGCGGCACAAGACACTTCGATGGCAATCGCCAACGACACCACGATTCTGCCGGGAGTCGCGCAGCAGGGTGGCTATCCCGGTTATCCCCAGATGGTGCCGCAGGGTTATCCACAAATGATGCCGCAGGGTTATCCGGGCATGCCCGGCTATGGCCAGCCGCAGATGGGCTACCCGCAGCCCTATCCGCCGGGCTATGGCCAGCCGATTTACCCGAACATGCCCGGCTATCCGATGGGGATGCCGATGCCTCCGGGTTATGCGATGCCTGCTCCTCCAGAGCCTGCGGCTGCGGCGACCGCTGAATTGGCCGCCGTTCGGTTGCCTTCCCCGGAATCAACAGGTTTCAAAGAGGCCCCTGCTCCAGCCGCTCCCGCACCAGGAGGGGTACCAGCTGCTCCTGTTGAGAAGCCTTCGACCTCGGCCGCTGACATCATCAAGAATTACATGCAGAAGAGAACTCGCTAAGCAGTTCAGGCCAGCGTCTCTTGGTGGCCATCGGACTTGTTTCATCCCGCAAGCTTTCCCCGAACAGACTCTTCGAGTCGGGAGCCGCAATCGTGTCGAACGCCGACCCCAACGTCGCCGAACAACAACGCCGATACCGTGAGTTTCTCGATTTGATGCCGCTGACGATCGCCTTCGCCGGGCTACCCACCAGCGACACTGGCAAGTACTACACGGAAGAGCAAATGGAGACGCGCGCGTTCGCGATGCGTCACGCTTACAAGATGGCTCGCCAGTTTGCTCGCGAGCAAATCACGCGCTGAGCTTGAGTTGGCCGATTCCGATTTTGCGAATTCTCGCGCCTGAATCGCCGCAGCCTCGTCCGGTGAGCGCAGCTGAAGAGCAAACTCTGCTCTGAACGCCGCGTTGCTCGACCCCAGTGTGGACTCTCTGAAACCCGCAGCTCTCTTCGCGGGTATTCGTCTCCGGAAAGGGAAGCCGTAAGGTGGATGACCGGGGACTCGTCCAACGCTGCTTGGCCGGCGACCGCGACGGGTTGCTGGAATTTATCGAGCAGTTCCAGGGACTGGTCTTCGCGATCTGCGTGCGCCAACTGAGGCATCACCAAGATGCGGAAGATGTCGCTCAGGAGACGCTCGTTCGGGCGGTTCGCTACCTCAATCACTGGGATGGCGAACGACCACTGAAGCCGTGGATCTTGGCCATCGCCGTCAATCGTTGCCGCACTCATCAAGCGAAGTTCAAGACGCGGACACGAACGGTGGAGTCGGTGGTCGAACCGGCAGCACCCGCAGCACGGCTGAGTGAGTTTGACTTGGCGGAAGAACTGCAACTGGCACTCAGCCAATTGCGAGAAAACTATCGAACGTGCTTTCTGCTCTTTCATCAACAAGACCTCGGCATCCACGAAGTGGCACGCATCATGGAGGTTCCCGAGGGGACGATCAAAACTTGGTTGCACCGGTCGCGGCGCGAGTTGGCCGAATTATTGCGAGCACGCGGCATCGTGACGGAGGATGGGCATGAACTGTTCCGAATTTGAAGCAACTCTCCATCAACTCGTCGAATCGCACGACCAGCAGCATTTGCACGAGGCCCTCAATCATCGAGACGGCTGTCGGGCATGTGAGTCACTTTGGCGTGACCACTGCCTGTTGGAGTCAGCCATCGCGGCTTGGCGTCCCGTGAAAGTTCCCGCGACTCTCAGTGACCGTGTGCTGCAAAGTCTGACGGGACGCTCCTCGCGCTCAATGGCCCCCGTGGCATTGCCGTCGCTGCCATCCCATTTGAACAGCCCGACGATTGAACAGGCACATCACTCGCCGCGACGGCAACACCGCTCCAGTTGGGCGGTCGCTGCAATCGTTGCCTGCCTCGCGATGACCTGCTGGGTGGCAACTCACAGCAGTAATCCGCTGCGTGACCCAGCGGAGCCAATCGCGCGCACGCCACCCTCCGATGAACACGACCAAACCCGCGAGCGAATGGCTGCGGTCTCGGAAGTCGAGGTCTCGGAATCGGTCGTGGCCGTGCTGGCGGACTTGAAAGCGGAGTATCAAGAGTTGGCGAACGAGACCGCAGCGGCCGCGCGAGACTTCGCCTCCGTGATACCTCAATCGGTCGCTTGGCCCGGTGCGGTCTCGCCAACGAGAGACTCGCTCCCCGCGAACGAAGGAGCCGACACCGCCGTTCAACCGGGAGTGGAACTTGGTCGCTCAATTGGCGACCAAATTGGCCAAGCGATCGGCTTCTTGTGGGAGACCGTTCCCGGTCGAGTCCCCTCAGGCTGAACTTCGCAGTTAGAGTCCACACTGTCTGAAAACGGTCGGCTCGACTTCCTCAACGGTCTCGCATTCACTCTTGCCCTCACGCCACCCACAGGAGTCCTCATGAGCAGGTTTCGGCCAAGGCGATGGTTGCCGGTCGTATTGTGCTTCGTCACTCTTCTCGCCGCGAGGAACTTGCCGGCCGTCGAGGTCTCACCTTTGGACCTCTTGACGGAGTCAGTCGCGGTCTGCCTAGAGGTTCCACATCCTGAGGCAACCTGGCAGCTCATCGAGAAATCGCGGCTGGCAGAGCGGGTGCGAGCCTTCGCGCCGTTTCAACGACTGCTGCTCGGATCGGGCTTTCAGCAATGGTCCGCG
>JAYTXB010000403.1:0-1312 GCA_043743205.1 Schlesneria sp. | reverse complement strand
TGAGTTCCGCTTGACGTTTGGCTGAATCAGGACCGTGACAGGTGAAGCACTTGTCCGACAAGATCGGACGGATGTCGCGATTGAACGTCACACGCGGCTTGAGACTCGGTTCGGAGGCTAACAACACGAGGGGTTCGCTGCGCGACTTGATCGTGACGATCAGTATTAGCCAGCATCCAGCACGCAACATCGAGCTGTTCATCAGCAAAGCCTATTCATCAAAGGAGTACGCGAGCACTCAAACACGCTGACGCTCGCCCAGTGCAGCCCGATCAGTGTGAGAGAGACAATGTACCGTTGTCGCGCCAACGGAGCGACCGGGCCAACGATCCATGATTCGAACAAGCTCCAACGCGCGCGGTAGCACCACACTCTCCTTTGAAACAGGGCAGAGCCGCGACGCCGTGACTCGCCCGCAACAGTCTCTCGACATCCGCAGGCCCTCGCGCCAGAATGCCGCCCCGCTCAGAAAATGAGATCGCGAGGGAGTGGCATGCAGCAAATGCCAGTACAAGATCAATGAGGAGGATCGAATGAACGTCGCTGCTGGAAGGAAATGTCTTGCCGCACTGCTGGAGTGTCTGACGGTCCTCATGATGGTCAGTCTCGCGCGGTCGCAGGAGGTTCGCCCTGGACTCGAACTCCTCGACCAAGATCATGACACTCGACTCCGGCAGGACGCTCAGTTTGGGCGTGATGAACGGCGGCGAGTCGATCCGGCCCGCAGTATTTCCACCTCTCTCGATCGCGGTGCCTCGATCAACCCCGCGTTGCTGAGTGTCGTGAAAGACAACACGCTCGGACTGCTGTTTGAAGAGCGTGATCTGTATTTCCGAATGCTGCAATTGGGACATGAAACTCCGTTGGCGAGGCAAGAAGAGTTTGCTGATCAGTTTCGCGAACAACGTTGGCAGGACGATCCGCGCTACTCGAAGCTCAAGCGGACCGACTTCCCCACATTCGACGACTTGTTCCGAAATCCTGACGAGTACCGGGGACGACCAGTTTCGCTCCAAGGTGTGCTTCGCAAACTGACCAAGTTCGACCCCGGCCAAAACTCACTTGGCATCAGTGAAGCCTACGAAGGCTGGCTCTATACGGATGATGGACTCAGCAATCCGGCCGTGATCGTCTTCACCACCAAGCCTCCCAAGTTGCCCGTAGGCGGCGACCTGACCGAGGAGATTCGGCTGACCGGCTACTTCCTCAAGATGTATGGCTACGACGCCCAAGACACGACTCGCAAGGCACCGCTGCTCCTCGCCGGCGAAGTCGAGTGGCGACCAAGCCCTCCCAAATACGTCACCGAGTC
>JAYTXB010000402.1:0-3229 GCA_043743205.1 Schlesneria sp. | reverse complement strand
CAACGATGTCTCGATGAGTCTCACTGAAAAGAGAGTGGTATGAGTACCGTGCGTTTGTCCCGTGCCGTTGAATCGTTGAAGCCCTCCGCCACTTTGGCCGCCGCTGCCAAAGCGAAGGAGCTGAAATCGAAGGGGATCAACGTCTATGACTTCACGCTCGGCGAACCCGACTTCATCACTCCCGCCAATGTGAGGCAAGCGGCCGTCGCGGCGATGGAAGCGGGGCACACGCACTACACGCCCTCGGGAGGCATTCTCGAACTGAAGCAGGCGGTCTGTGCGTTGTACAAGCGGGACTATGGTCTCGACTTCAAGCCGGCTCAGGTTCTGATCTCGAACGGCGCGAAGCATTCCATCCACAACGTGGTCGCGTCTCTATGTGGCCCCGGTGATGAAGTCATCATTCCTGCGCCGTACTGGGTCAGTTACAGCGCGTTGGTCGAACTGACCGGCGCTGTCCCCGTCATCGTCGAGACTAGCGAAGCGAGCGGCTTTTGCATGTCGGCCGATCAGTTTCGGAAGGCGATCACTCCACGTACTCGCTTGTTGATGCTCAACAATCCGTCAAACCCGACGGGAGCAACGTATCCGGTCGAACAATTGGAAGCACTGGCTCGCGTGGCTGTCGAGCAGAACGTCCTCGTCCTGTCCGACGAAATCTACGAGAAGCTCTTGTACGCCGGGGCCGAGTTCCGTTGCTTCGCCAGCATCGGCCAAGATGTCGCCGAGCGAACGATCATCGTCAGCGGCGTGAGCAAAGCGTACGCGATGACCGGCTGGCGCATCGGTTGGACGATCGGGCCGGTCGAGCTCATTAAGGCGATGGACAATCTGCAGAGTCAGGAAACCTCGAACCCCTGTAGCATCAGCCAGTACGCGGCCGTCGAAGCACTCAACGGGCCGCAGGAAAGCGTCGAAGAGATGCGGTGCGAGTTCGAGCAGCGACGCGATTACGTGATGGGCCGGATGCGTCCGTGGCGTGAGAAGTTTGGAGTGACGTTCGCCGAACCGGGCGGCGCGTTCTATGCCTTCTTCAACGTGAACGCTTCGTTCGGCAAGCCGCTGGCGGGGGGCCACACGGTCTACAACGCGACCGACTTTTGCACCGCATTGCTCGAACAAGCGCACGTTGCGCTGGTCACGGGTGATGCCTTCGGTGCGCCCGGCTATGTGCGACTGTCGTTCGCGACAAACATCGAAACGATCACGGCGGGTCTCGATCGGATCGAAGCGTTTCTCGCGGGATGACTGGTCTGTCCCGCTGTAACCTACCGAGTCACTTGGGGGCGATCACCTCGGGTGGTTTCAGTCGGAGGTCTTGGAGCATCGCATACAGGACGATGTTGGTGGCCAGCTTCACGGCGTCTTCGGGGAGATAGCCTTCGCAGTTGCCCGCCGCTTGTCGTTCGAGGGCGCAGCTGATGTCGTACTTGCTGTAGATCACGGCGAGACGACCATCGAGTTCGATCCCTTCCAGCAGCGGATCGCCTTCGCGCACGTTCATCGACGACGCTGCGGTCTCTCCCACGGCTTCTTGCATTCGGCGGCGCAGCTTGCGGGTGTCGTGGCCGAACTTTTCCGAGAACAGTTCGTGGCTGACCGCGATCCGCTCGAACTTCTTGTCGGGGAAGACGGCTGCGATGAACTCGCGAAACGACTTGTCGAACGGCTTCGCGCCACAACAGGAGTCGGCGAACAACACGCCGCCGCCGTTGAGGTACTCGCGCAACTGCTTCCGTTCATCGGCATTCATGGTGAAGCGATTGCGACCGTGCATGTAGAGGATCGGGTGTTGGAAGACATTGGGGTCGGCGAAGGTCATCTCGCGCGACTTGGTTGACGCAGCGAGGCCCGCCGTTTCGTTGAGAGCAACGAGCAGGTTGCGGAGAGCGCGGGGAGCCGCATTCCAACCGCCATCGTGTTTGATCTGCGCGATCTGGAGCAGGCCGCGTTCGACGCTATCGAGGTCGGCCGATTCGGCGACTTTCTTCGGTGCGTCGGTCTTGTCGGGCGGCTCGCGTCCCGTGGCATAAGCCATGACGTTCACGCCAATCTGAGTCGCGCGGAAAATCTTCGCGGTGAGCTGCACGTTCCGCTTCGGTGGGTCTTGCTTCGCCCAATAGTCCCACAGGCAACCCAAGTCCTCCGGGGAATAGATCACGGTCGTACGGCAACCGAAGTCCACGCCGAAGAGTCGCACGCCATCGGGGTGCAACAGGTGCTCGCTGCGATAGACCGGATGATCGGGCGTGAGCGGCTTCAGTTCGCCTTCTCCCGGCGGCAGGATTTGAGTCAGTACCTCCCGCAGCCCGGCTTCAAATTCCGTCGATTGGCAGGTGGGCATGGCGAAAATGAACCCTCCTTCTTGAAGGTACTCCTTCAACAGCTTGAGTTCTTCCGGCGCGAACTGTGGTCGGTCCTTGCCAGTGATGAACAGGACGGGAGCTTGCAAGAGCGAGTTGACTCCATCGGCTTTCACGGCGCGCGCCAGATCGACTTCCTGCGACGTGAGCAGCTTCGGCCACTTGGGGCGCCCGCTGATGTGTTCGGTCAGATTGCGGATGTCGCGGCGATGACGATTCCAATCGTCGCCGACGACTTCGAGCGGACGCAACGGGTCGCGCGGCCCGTACTTCAATTTGTTGACGAGAACCGGCGCGAGGCCCTTTGACAGGAAGAGCAACGCGTAACTGGTGGCGACCACCGGACTGGTCTCACCGTGCCCCGCGCCGTCCCAACGTCCGATGGCTCCGTTCTGCATCTTGACCAAGTAGGACGCCCCTTCCCGATACCAATCGTGCTCGCCGAAGAACCGCTGGCCGCTAAGTCGTCCGGCGCGCTCGATGCCGTAGAGGTAGTACAAGACATTGCCGAATTGACTCCCGGCGTTGTTGCCAGGATTGAAATGTTGAGCCAGCCATTTGAGTCCCTTCTCCAGTTCCGGGTTCGGTTCGGCTCGATTGCAGCAGGGAGGAGTTCCATCCGGTGCGACCCCTTGCTCGGTGCGCAGCATTTGTTCACAGATCGCCAGCGAAGAGACTCCCGCCACGGTCATGCTGCCATAGCTGCCTCCCGCGCCTGCTTGGCTGGTATAGGCCCAACCTCCATCGCCGTTCTGCCCGCGAACCCAGTAGTCGCGATTGCGTTGCCATGTCTCACGACTGACCACGGCCCCCGCTTCGACCGCCTCGCGCAGACCGAGGATGGCGAACTGCGTGTTGCTGCCGTC
>JAYTXB010000401.1:0-2206 GCA_043743205.1 Schlesneria sp. | reverse complement strand
GACTACGAATTGGTCGTCATCGAAGGGGCCGGCAGTCCGGCGGAGATGAACCTGCGCGACGTGGAGATCGTCAACATGGCGGTCGCTCGGTACTGCCAGGCACCGGTGCTGCTGGTGGGCGACATCGAACGAGGCGGAGTCTTCGCTCAATTGCTGGGAACGCTGTGGTTGCTCAACGACGAGGAGCGCGGTCTCGTGCGTGGTCTGCTGATTAACAAGTTTCGTGGCGATGTCTCGCTCTTCGAGGAAGGTCGGACGATTCTCGAACAGCGTGGCGGTGTCCCCGTGTTGGGAGTTATTCCGTGGATCTCTGGGTTGGACCTGCCGGAAGAGGATGCTGAAGTTCTCAGCCGCACGACGACTCCGCCGTCCAAGACGGGCAATCTCGACATCGCCGTTATCCGCCTTCCGCGAATTTCTAACTTCGACGACTTCGCTCCGCTCGCGGCCGAGGCTGGCATGAGCGTGCGCTACGTTGACGCCGCGTCACAGTTGGGTCGTCCGCACGCGGTCATCCTGCCCGGCACCAAGAGCACCATGTCCGATCTCGATTGGCTACGGCAAACCGGCCTCGCTTCAAGCATCGTGGAACTCGCCCGGCAGGGAACGCACGTCGTGGGCATCTGCGGTGGCTATCAGATGCTCGGACAAACCCTGCGCGATCCGGAGCAGATCGAATCCAGTGTGACCGAGATGCCGGGATTGGGACTGCTGCCGTCCGTCACGGTTTTCGCGCCGCATAAAGAAACTCATCAAATCCGTGGCGTCATTCACGATGATCGTCATTGTCCCGGTGCGCGCGGTCAGGTCGTGGAAGGCTACGAGATTCATGTGGGCCGAACCTCCGGTGGCCAACCGTGGCTCGAATTTACGCGGCACGACGATGAGAAGTCCGCTGTGAACGACGGAGCCAGCTCGGACGATGGTCGCGTCTGGGGCTGCTATCTGCATGGGCTGTTTAACAACGACGGGTTTCGTCGTCATTGGTTGAACTCGCTGGCACAACACTTTGACTCAGAGGCCCCTCATCACGAACAGCGCGATGACGCAGATGAGATTCACGGCTTCCCTGAGCGGCTCGATGCGTCCTTGAATCGTCTCGCCGATCATGTGGAAGCAGCTCTCGATACAGAGCGTCTGGAACAAATCGTATGGAATCAAACGGAGATCAGCCTATGACATCTGAAGTCGATCAAGAGTTGGCTCACAAGGAAAAGATGCTTCGGCGAGACAAGGTCTATGAAGAGCGTCAGGCTCAGGCCACTCGCGAAAAGGGGCTACTCATCGTTCACACCGGTGCCGGCAAGGGAAAGACGACGGCAGCGCTGGGCATGGTGTTCCGTGCGTTAGGGAATGGCATGAAGGTCGGCATCGTCCAGTTCATCAAGGGGGCGATGCAAAACGGCGAATCGGCTTTCGTCGAGAAGTTGCAGCAGATGGGAATGCCGATCGAATTGCATACGCTCGGCGACGGCTACACCTGGAAGACACAGAATCTTCAGCAAGACATTGCGTCCGCCAGACGCGGCTGGGCCAAGGCCGTGGAACTCCTGCGTGACCCCTCGTTTGACATGGTGATTCTCGACGAATTGAACATCGTGCTGAAGTACGAGTATCTGCCGCTCGACGAAGTCCTCGCGGAATTGGCGGCAAAGCGAGAAATGCTGCATGTCATCATTACGGGGCGAAACGCCAAGGCGGGGTTGATCGAAGTCGCGGACCTCGTCACCGACATGACGCAGATTAAGCATCCGTATCGCTCAGGGATCAAGTCACAGCGCGGGATCGAATTCTAAAAGGTGATTGCGACGTGCCTCTTTCTTCAAACGACATCTGGCAACATCTCAACGGTCTCACCAAGCCACCCGGCAGTCTAGGGCGGCTGGAAGAGCTGGCGGCGCGACTGTGTGAAGTCCAACAAACGCTGTCCCCACGGACATCCCCGCGACGGCTGGTGATCTTCGCGGGGGATCATGGTGTGGCGAGTGCCGGTGTCACGATTTGGTCTTCGGCGGTGACGAGCCTGATGCTGACCAACATGTGCAATGGGGGAGCCGCTTCAACGGTGTTTGCTCGGCAGACAGGAACGGAGGCGGTCCTCGTGAATGTGGGAACGGTGGATGATCCGATCACCGAACCACCATCGGAGAGTTCAGGAATTCGTTATCGAAGTCGTCGCGTTTGTCACGGCACGCGCAATTTGGCG
>JAYTXB010000400.1:0-4950 GCA_043743205.1 Schlesneria sp. | reverse complement strand
TGCCGATCGAGGCGTGGAAGCAGCTTCGCGAGGTCGAGCGTTACCAACTGCAAATCGCCGAGAAATACTGGCGCGAACAGAACTGGAACACCGCCGCCGCCGAGTACGAAAAGTTCATGGAACTGTACGAGAAGAGCACCGGGGCTCCGTTCGCGCAACTGAAGTGGAGCCTCGCGCAGGTGAAGCTGAAGAAGCAGAACACGGCGATCAAGGAGGGCTTTCAGACCGTGATCGACTACTGGCCCGAGTCGCCACAGGCGATCGCGGCGTCGTACTACATCGGACGGACCCAGAAGGAGATCGGCCGCACCCGAGAAGCCAAGGCCGCGCTGAAAGGTGTCGTTGCCAAGCATCCCCAGCATCTGGTCGCGGTCTATGCGCTGAACGATCTCATCGACCTGGCTACTGTTGAGAAGGACGTTCCCGCGCGCGTCGAGCATTGGAAGAAACTCACGTTTGAACTCAAGCGGACCCGCGATTCCAATGCGACATGCGTGCAGGCTTCGCAACAGTTGGCGCTGCACTCGTTCCGCGAGGGAGCGTTTGACGACGGGGTGAAGGCACTGGCCACGACCTACAACGCGGCGCAGTTGCCATCGCACGTCCATTCCTACGTGCGCACGCCGGTCTCGGAATTGGTGGCCCAGGCGGAAACCAAGGCCAAGGGAGATGGGCTGACCAACCAGGCGATCGCGTGGCTGAGGCAGGCGACTCCACCCGATCAGTCGATGCCGGAAGCGAAACAGATCGCCCGACAGATCTTGTTCGGCGTGGCCGACCTGACGGCACTCGCCCAGCGCGACGATCAGGTTCCCGCCGCGTATGAGACTATCGTGGCGGCCTTCCCCAAAGACGACGAGGCGTTGGGGCGGCTCGCGGCGTGGTACAAGACGAAGATGAACTACGACAAGGCGCGCGCGACCTACCTCCGTTACGCCGACAAGAACGAGGGGCTGGGCCAGGTCGGCTACAGCTTTCGCGAACAACAGAACTGGCCGCTGGCGGTGCAGTCGTACCAGCAGTTGCTCGGCCAGGACGCCGAACACAAGGTGCGCTGGAAGCCGGAACTCGCAGCCACTCACCGCGGCGCACAGAAATGGGCGGAAGCCATCGCCGTTTACGAGGAACTCGTCAAGGACGACCTCACCAACGCCGGCCGCTGGCGCTGGGAGGTCGCGTGTACTCACCGCGACGCCGGGCAACTGAAGGAGGCGATCGGACACTTCCGTCAGTGCGAAAACTTCCCCGAGAACTACAAGCAAATGGCCTGGTGCCACCGCCTACTCAAGCAGCCGAACGAGGCAATCACGCTCTATGGCCAAGTCTCCTCCGACAAGGCATCGGCCCCGTGGGCACTCCTGCAAGTCGCCTACACCCGCGAAGAGGCCGGTCAGGCCGAGACCGCGATTCAGGCGTTTCAACAGGTCTGCAAGAAATTCCCGAAGGACGCGCACGCGAGCGTCGCGCACGCCCACTTGCAGCAGAAGTACAAGATCAGCGTCACACTCGGCGGAGCGAATGAGGAGTAACCCGCAACGGTGAAACATTGTGGGCCATCGACTTCTTTTCAGTGAAGGCGGTCACTCCTTCGGTTCCGTAGGCCAATTCGCGCCAAACGCCGCGTCTCAGAAAACACTATGCAGTCAAAGGTCATACGACGGAGAGCCAATTCGCAATTCGATACAAGCCTGAGCAAACATCAGCGGTATGACGGTAGTAAACCGGTCGGTGCCAGTGACATGAAACCCCCATGCCAAATCGTCACTCCGCCGTTTGGTAGTCACTGCATTCCTGTCGGTTTCGACCATGATCAGGGTGTTCTGCGCGGCCTGTAACGACAATCAAACGCTGCCCCTGAATCGCTCCGCAAATCGTCGCCTTTGGAACGTTTGTCCCTGTCCAAAGCGGGGGACAACGAAAGCGAAATCCGTTCCTGCAACTGAAGTGGAGACCATACCCTGATAGCCAAGATTTCCCATCCAATGCTGGCTCTGATCGCCTCGGTGGCAGGGGCGAACGGGCTTGGGATAACTCAAAATCCGCCATGAAGTTGGTGGCATTGTGCCCTCATTCGAGCGAAAGGCTGTGTTAGGTCACCCACTCGGTTGCGAAGGGCCGCGACCGAGGCGGGGCGATCTCGTCCGTGCGGGAAGTGACGTGCAGCCCGAATCGGTAAGGCATAGCATGGCTGCCCCCCGGAAAGGTCTCCATCGACTTGAACGATCCTGCCAGCAATCGGGTCGAATTTCAGGTATCAGTTGATCTCGGTTCAAGACCAATGGAACTTTCTTCATGCGCTGGTTTTCGCTTCTGTTTGTACCTCTGTTTTTTCTTGACGGCCGTGTGTTCGCGGATGAACTGGAGAAGAAGGCTCCACTGAAAATCATCCCCGGCAAGGTGATCGTGCCGACCGATGCCATGCGCCGCCCTTGGGGTGAGTTGCTGACGCTCGACCTCAAGAAACGGACCGGAACCTTCCGCAACGAAAGCAACGAGGAGGTGATGCCGTTCACCGTCTTGCCCTATGCCGAATTACTGCACCACGCGGCGTTCGGCGATCTGCAGGACTACCGCATTGGCGAGCGAGCCATCTTTCGTCTGCATCAGAACGATGAGGGCCAATGGGTCTGGCTGACTTACATTCAAGACGAGATGAATTTTCTGAACGGCCACAAAGAGTACTACTGGGTCGATCGCCTGGACCCCGACAAGGGTGAGATCGAATACACCCAGGCCAACGCCGACAAGAGTTTCGTTCGCGGCAAGGAGCTGATCCTCGAAACCGATCCGCAGACGCGCTATTGGAAAAACGGCGAGGCGGCAAAGTTTGCGGACATCCAAATCGGCGACAAGCTGCGAACCAAGTCGCATGGCATCGGCCAAGGGAAGCATCATCGCTGCTGGGAAGTCTTCCTCGACGACGCGAGCTTGGAACAGTTTCAGAAGGAACAGCAGCAGGTCCACAGCAAACGGCTCGTCGAAGAAGGTTGGCCCGGCTACGTCGATGAGAGCAGTCCTGGCTCGATTCGATTGACGCTGTTCCAGGAGGGACGTGAACTGGCCAAGGAATTGAAGGTCGGCCGAGCCATTCGAGTGGCCGCCGCAGGGACCGATCGCAAAGCGGGCAAGCCAGTCGAGGGGACCATCCAGGAACAGCGTCCAATAGGCAATCTCAATCAGGTGACGATCACGTTGAAAGCCGATCCGCCGGAGCCGCTGATCGCGACCGGCTTGGTCCGCGTGTGGTTGCCGTGACGATAGTCATCATAAGAACCCAACAGTTGTTGTCGTTGAGTCAAGTTTTCAGGAAAGTGCTTAGGAACACTAATCGCCGCTGATTCTCACTAATCCCAATACTTCTGAGTGAATTAGCGAAGATTAGCGTCGATCAGTGTTCCACTCTGGTTTGAGGCGCAGTCTCGCTGGGGTCGTCATCGTTGAGTCGACGAAGAAAGCAGATTTGGATGAATCACTTGCGTTGCTTCTGGATGATGAAAGCGTTCGCCATCACGCTGCTGCTGGTCATGACCGTTCCCCGTTTACATGCCGCTGAGCCGAATTTTGAGACGGACGTCTGGCCGTACTTCAAGGCCCATTGCCTCAAATGCCACAGCGCGGAGAAGCAGGAATCCGATTTCCGAATCGACACGCTGTCGCGGCTCGTTGGTCGCGAGAACACGCCGCAGTGGGCCGAAGTGCTGGAGCGGATCAGTTCGGGAGAGATGCCGCCGAAAGCGCAGAAGAATCTGCCGACCGCCAAGGAAAGTGCCGCCGTTGTGGAATGGCTGGCGGCGCGCATCAAAGAAGGCGAGGCCGCTCGTATGGCCCAGCGCGGCCGAGTTTCTTTCAATCGCCTGACGCGCGACGAATACGTCAACACGATGCGCGATCTGATCGGCGTTCACTTCGATGCCACAGACCCAGGCGGCTTTCTGGAGGATGCCGAGTGGCATGGATTCGAACGCATCGGCTCGGTGATGACGCTGTCTCCGTCGAACATTGAAAAGTATCTCGCCGCCGCCGAAGTGGTGCTGGCCGAGGCTTACCCGCTGAAGAAGCCGGCGTTCCTGGAATCATCGAGGCGGGCCGTCAGAGAAAACGAAATCGACGAGCACCATCGCGAGCGTCTCCAAGCGTTGGGGCTTTTGGACAAAGTTCGGTTTGAAATGTGGGCGGGGGACATCTTCCGCGGTTCCGTGTCGGAGGCGCTGCCGGAGGCGGGCATCTATGAAATCAGCTACACGCTCAGCGGACTGAAGCCGGACAACGGACGCGCTCCGCGTTTGTTCGTGTATGAAAAATCGCTGGACCGAGTCCTCTTCGAGCAGGACATCATCGCCCCCGAGGACAAGCCGATCACCGTCACCTTCCGCGCCCATTTGCCGAAGGGCCGGCCGAGCATCGACGTGATCAACAACGTCCCCGGCCTCTCGAACAACTTTCGTTCGGGGCGTCATGGCAACAGACCGTTCATCAGCACGAAGGACGGCCGCATCCCCTGGCAGATGAAGCTGACCGACGAGCAAGGTCGCCCGATCTACCCGTTTCTCATCATGGATTCGGTTTCGTGGCGCGGTCCGTTCATCACCGAAGACGAACAGCGCCGACGCGACGAGTATTGGCCCAGCGAAGTCGGAAACCTGGAGCAAGTCCGCAACGGGCTGAGCAAGCTCGCACGCCGCGCGTTCCGGCGTCCGGTCACTGACGACGAACTCAACGGCTACGTCGATATCGTGAAGGCCGAACTCGCCGCCAACGAAAACTTCCCCGATGCAGTCAAAGCCGGCATGCTCGCGATCCTGTGTTCAAA
Source organism: Schlesneria sp. (assembly GCA_043743205.1). Classification (GTDB taxonomy): domain Bacteria; phylum Planctomycetota; class Planctomycetia; order Planctomycetales; family Planctomycetaceae; genus Schlesneria. The sequence continues at coordinate 140 of JAYTXB010000400.1, read as the reverse complement.
GAGTTTTCTTTTCGTCACTGAAGGCGATGAAGCGGTGAATTGCAATACGCTCAATGACTGGGAGATCGCCTGCCGGTTGTCGTATCTGCTGTGGAGCACGATGCCGGACGACGAGTTATTCACGCTGGCAGAACAAGGCA
>JAYTXB010000399.1:0-3469 GCA_043743205.1 Schlesneria sp. | reverse complement strand
TGACGGATCGAGCTGAAGTCGTGCGCGCTCATGATTCGACGCAACTCTCCAAAATGACTAGATGTTCCAACCAATCGCAAAACCATTAGCCGGACAGTTTTGGACCGCGATATTGAACGACTTCGTCGCGTCCGCTCCGTTCGATCGAATTGATCGCGAACTCTTCCAAGCGTGCCACTGTCGCCAGCTCGATTGCCGCCTGAGAACCATCGCCCGGATCGACGACCAGCCACGATTGACGGTGGCTCTGAGCGGCCGCCTGACTCGACTCGTTCGCCTTGTTGTAATCCCGCAGTTCGTTGAGGACTCGCCCCTGCTGTGCGATGCCGACCACATCCAAAATCAATGAGATCGTCCCGTCGCCCATGATTGTCGAACCGGCGTAAGCCTTGATTCCTTTGAGGTGCAGGCCGAGCGGCTTCACCACGATTTCCTGGGTGTCGATGATCGAATCGACGATCAGCCCGAACTGGCGATCCTCCGATTGCAGCACGACGATTTGGACTTCGTCTTCCGACAGACGCTCTTCGTGCGTGCGGCGTGGTCGCAGCTTCAGTTCTTCATCGAGATACAACAGCGGTAGCAGTTGCCCGCGCAAGCGATAGACCGGCACGCGGTGAATCTGTTCGATCTCTTTGCGAACCCGCGTCCCATCGAGTCGCACCAACTCCAACAAATTGACCTGCGGGATGCAGTAACGACTGCCGCCCGAAAACACCGTCAGTGCCGGAGCGATCGCGAGTGTCAGCGGAATCTTGATCCGCAACGTGGTCCCGCGACCTTGAGTGCTGTTGATATCCAACGTGCCACCGATCCGCTCGACGTTCGTCTTCACCACGTCCATTCCGACGCCACGTCCCGAGACGTTCGTCACGGTGGCGGCTGTCGAGAAGCCGGGCAACAGAATGAGACTCATCGCCTCGCGGTCGGACATCGCCGCCGCTTGTTCGGTCGTGATCAATCCCTTCTCGATCGCCTTCGAGCGGACGCGGTCGAGATGAATTCCGGCACCGTCGTCGGCGATCTCGATGATGACTTGGCCCCCTTCGTGGAAGGCTCGCAAGTACAACGTCACTTCCGCCGACTTGCCGTTCGCGACCCGCACATCGGACGCTTCGATCCCGTGATCGACCGAGTTGCGCACGATGTGCGTGAGCGGGTCTTTGATCGCTTCGAGAATCGTCTTGTCGAGTTCGGTGTCGGCCCCTTCCATCTCGACGTTGACCTTCTTGCCGCAACTCACCGACAAGTCCCGCACGACGCGCGGCAGCTTGTTCCAAGCGTTGCGGATCGGCTGCATCCGAGTCTTCATCACTCCTTCTTGCAGTTCGGTCGTGATGAGGTTCAACCGTTGAGCCGCCGCGATCAGCGTCGTATCCTGATTCGTGTTGCTGAACTGCACGATCTGATTCCGAGCCAAAACCAACTCACCGACGAGATTCATCAGCCGGTCGAGCAGCGAGACATCGAGTCGCACGGTGGTCTCGGCCACGGCCTGACTCTTTTCAGCCGTTTCCGGCTGAGTGGCCTCCGCTTCCGATCGACTCGCCACCGCTTTCTTCGCTGCAGCCGCATTGGCCACCGGTGCCGGAGCCGCAACGACTGCGGCAATCACCGGAGCCGCTTCGACAACGACGGGAACCAACACTTCCACAAGCGGCTCGACAATCGCCACTTCGACTTCGGCAACGGTTTCGAGGACAGACTCCACAACCGGCTCGACCACCTTCTTCGCAGTGCGTTTGGTGGTCGTGGCCTTTGCTTTGGGAGCGGCCTTGGGCTTCAGAGGTGCCTTTGGTTTCGGTTCGGCCTTCGGCTTGGGAGCCGCCTTGGCTTTGGGTTCCGCTTTCGGCTTCGTGGCTCTCTTCGACTTCTTCGCGGGAACCGTGGTGCCGGGGGACTCGGTTAGGTCGGCCACCATTGCTTCGAGATCATCGACCGTCGCCGCGACTCGTTCTTTCACGCCGCAATCATCTAAGCCTGACGACTCCAGACCAATGCCTGCACTCGATGAAGGTGCCCCAGACCCCGCGCCGACGGCAGCGACCGCTGCGACGGGTTGCGTCACCTGACCCAACCGCAATTGTTCGAGAACCTCCACGAGAGCCTCGTAGTGATCTTCGCCCTCGGTGTTCGTATTGGTGATATTCGTCAGCACCGTCCGCACTGCATCGACTATCGCCAGCAAGCCGTTGGTGATGGTGCCGTCGAGTCGCAGTTCACCATCACGCAGTCGGACCAGCAGGCTTTCACCGACGTGGGTCACATGCTCCAGAATAGGGAAGCCTAGAAACCCGCACGTCCCTTTAATGGTATGGATTTAATGGTGTGGATCGTCCGGAAGACGCTCGACAACCGATTGCGATCGTCCGGAGTCTCCTCCAAAGACAGCAGGTCGCGGTCGAGTTGATCGAGGTTCTCGTAACTTTCGACGAGAAATTCCTTGATGATGTCGTCGAGTTCATCCATTCTTGGACCTCGTGCCTGACTATTTAATTGTGATTGTCGGATCGAGTCGGAAAGGGGCAGGCTCCGCGCGGTAAGGATCGGCGCAGAAATCACTGTCGGACGTAGCCGAACTCGCGAGAGTTCGGACTGAAGTCTCACGACTTCAGCTACGCCAGTTATTCCTGCGCGAGCCCTTAGCGAGGCGGCCTGTATCACGTATCGAACAGGTCGCGAGCCACTTGCACGGTGAGACGTTGACTTTTGGAAACTTCGGGCAAGCCACGTTGACGTTTCGCATCATGCCGGTCGTGTGGGTTGAATCGAGTCGGAGAGGTCTCTTGCAAACGCTCGATGAGAAATTGCTGACCCCGACCGGATTGCAGGTGCGTGAACGCGAGCGGTCGCGGCCCCATCTGAGGCTCGGAAATATGTCACTCGGAACCGCGTGACGTTTAACCGCGTGGGCAACGCCCCGCGAGTTGATCGAAGAGGCAGGCTCAAACGTCCAGCACGCGCGGGGCGTTGCCCACGCGGTTCAACGCCGTACTTTTGGCCGAGAGAAATATATACCTCGCGCGGAATGAATTGATGCTTTGGCGAGCCGCACGCCGTCAGGCTGCGGGTTCTTGATCGCCGCCGGAAACCCGCAGCCTGACGGCATGCGGCTCGCCTGAAACAATCACTCGTGGCCGCGCGAGGTATCACCGCAAGCCGAAGGCGTGCGTGCGAACGTCAGTCGTGATTCAGCGTCACGCGCACGCCTTCGGCTTGCGGTTAAACGATCGAATCGCGACTAATCCGACAGTCCCCCCTCGAGCGATGCCCAGCGGACGGCAGCGGGAAAGGTCCGCACCTGAGTTGTTGCCAGGCGGGAGTCAGTAGGATGAGTGCCGACCGGGGTAGCGGGCAACTCGGCGGGGTGGGCGGTGGCGGACGGTCGGGTTGGCGGGAGGGAATCGTCGTAAGTGGTGGCAAAACCCTCGGTCGTGGCCATGCTGGACCCGGCCGGACGAGCGCCAAC
>JAYTXB010000398.1:0-3571 GCA_043743205.1 Schlesneria sp. | reverse complement strand
GCACATTGCTGAACTTCTTCAAGCTGCGACGAAACTTGCTGAGCGAGCGACTGGAGAAGGTCTTCCAATACTCGTCGGCCGTGGCGGGAAACTGGATGCACCAGCGCGGCTGAGTCTCATGCGTGGCGAAGAGTCGGCAACCGTGAGCCGCTTCATTTTTGACGGCCCCCCACAACGGCGCGCGTTCGTCCAAGTCCTCGATCAGCAGGAAGGCGGCTCCCACGGCGCGGCAATGCTTGGTCGCAGCGTCCAGCAGGGACGACTGCGTTTCGTACGAATCGTGTTCGGACAGAAAGCGACCTCCCGCCAGACGCAACCCGTGCAGCATCACACTCGGGCCAACTCCGCCGACTTGTCCCGAACGAATGCTCTTTGGGATCAGGATACCGAGCGCCACGCACTCACTGTCGGTTCCGGCTCGTAGCAGCACGGGTTCGAGCGGCGAGTGCGTCCGTACTCCGGCCCACTCCGCCAACACAAAATCGGGATGTTGCAACGGACTCGCCTGAGGATCACGAGCGAACTGCGACTGCCAGTCCCAATAGCCTTGCGAGATGTGCTGCTGCAACGCGGCATCCATCGGCAGCACGCGCGGGACAACACACCGCAGGATCGCTTCGGCGTGGGAGGGAAGATGGGGGTGTTCGGACATGGGAACTTCGTTTCAAGGGTCATTGGTCATTGGTCATTGGTCATTGGTCATTGGTCATTGGGGAAGAGTTGATGGCTCTCGCCTTTCCCAAATGACAAGTGACCAATGACGAATGACCTCTTCTCTCAAACAGCATTCACAACAACTTTCAATTTCCCCGCCTTCGTCAGCGGGATGTCATCGACGAGTTGCAGTTCGATTTCGACGACGGTGCCGGTGCAGCGGCGGATTTCACTCAGGAGTTGTTCGCGTTCGGCCAGCGTCAGGCCACCTTCGACGACCAGCTTCAAGGTGATGCGGGCGACGGATTCTTGGACGACTTGGAAGCGGCGAATGGCGGCGAATTCTTTGATCAGGTGCGGGAAGAACTCACCGGGGATTTTGCGTCCGTCGGGAGTCGCCAGCGTGTCGAGTTGTCGGCCAACGACCTTGCGGAGCAGAGGCAAGCCGCGTCCGCACGAACAGGTCTCGAAGCCCGCGACCGCGCGATCTCCGTTGACGTACCGCACGAACGGCATCCCGTAGTTGAAGAGGTCCGTGATAACGACGTTCCCTTCCTGACCGGCCGGAGTGGGCGAGCCGTCGTCGTCGAGAATCTCGACCAGCAGGTTTTCCATGCTCAGGTGCAGGCCCGCGTGCTTGTCGCATTCGGCTCCGATCAGCATGAACTCGCGCGAGCCATACGTTTCAAAGACCGGCGCGCGGAAGACCTCTTCGATCAGCGTCCGTTGAAAGTCGTGCAACTTCTCGGCCCCGACGATGATCGAACCGGGCGAGACCGGCGTCAGGGACTCCCGTTTGAGGAACTGTGCGAACTCATAGAGCGGGTTCGTGTAAGCCACGATCACGTCGGCGCGGTAGCGGTTCAGGCGGTCGAAGTGCTGCCGCATCTTGTCGGGCGTGAACTCGAAGCAACTCAGGACGAGATGCCGATCGAAGGCATGATGCAGGTCCATCTTGAGCCGCTTCCATTGCGGAACGCTGCCGAGTGCGGAACCCCAGATGAAGAGCTGCTTCGTGCCGGGGGCACCGTTCGCCCAGCCATAGCCGCGATACATCATGGCGGTGCGGCGATCGTTGCTGCCGCTGTCGAGATCGAACTGCAATGGCTCACCGCTCGATCCTCCCGTCGCCTTCGTCATGCGGCGGATGTCGGGGCTGGTCGTGCGGAGAGGGATGCGATTGCGGCGGATCGTCTCGCGCGTCAGCAGTGGCCACGCGCGGAGATCGTCCAACGAATGGATGAGCTGGGGGCTGAGTCCCCGTTCGCGCCAGTCGGTTCCATAAAACGGACAGGTCGTGGCGGCGTGTTGCATCAGCGCGCGGAGCGACTTCAGTTGGAACTCTTCCAATTGCGCACGGCTCCACCACTGAGTCTCCTCAGCCCGTTGCCAATGTGTGATCGTTTGCCGCCCTTTGACGACGCCGTCGAAAAAGGGGAGGAGCAGGTGGCGGTAGAGTTGGGCGTACATGGTTTGGCTCGCGGAAGAGGTCATTTGTCATTTGTCATTTGTCATTTGTCATTTGTCATTTGTCATTTGTCATTTGTCATTTGTCATTTGTCATTGGGGTGAGCAAATCATTACTGGCTACCTCTTCCCAAATGACAAATGACCAATGACAAGTGACCAATGACATCACCTATTTTGCTCACGTGGCATCGAACGGAGGCCTCGTTTCTGTTCCAACAGTTCTCGATAAAGTTGTTCGTAGTTGGAGACCATGCGGTGGACTTCAAAGTGTTGGGCGACTCGGTCTCGTCCCGCTTGGCCGAGTGCGGGCCAGTGGGCTTCGTTGTGGCACATGCTGACGATGGCTGTGGCCAGCGCGGCGGGATCGGCGGCGGGAACGAGTTGTCCCGTGACGCCATCGGCCACGATTTCGGAGTTGCCTCCCACGGCCGTGGCGACGACGGGTAAGCCGACGGCCATCGCTTCGAGCAGCGTCAGTGAGATCCCCTCGGTCAGTGACGACGACACGAAGAAGCCCGCTTGAGCCAGCAACTCTGGCACGTCAGTTCGTTCGCCGAGGAACTCGACACAGCTCGTGATTCCCAGTTCGCGCGTCAGCCCTTCCAGCTTGGCTCGTTCGGCTCCATCACCGACCAGCTTCAGTTGCAGATCGGGGACTTGCTGCACGGCGATCGCGATCGCTTGCAGCAACGTCGGAAAGTCTTTCTCGGCGGAGAGTCTGGCGACGGAGATCGCGATTGGCGCGGCGACCGGTCCTGAGTAAGCGAAGTCACTGAGGTCGATACCGTTCCAGATGCGAGTCACCTTGCGGGCGGCAACGCCATCGGCTCGAACGCAGAGTTGCGCGGCATCATCCGAGACGGCGACAATGCGATCGACGAGATGACTGGCCCAGCGAAACTGCGTGCGCGACTTCCAGCCGTGGCCGGCCCGTTGACCGTGTCGCGTGTTGACGACGACCGGCACACCGGCCAGTCGTGCGGCGAGGCTCGCGTACAAATGCGGGTACGTGTTGTGCGTGTGAACGACATCGAAGCGGCCCGAGCGGAACAGTTGCGTCATCTGTCGCACGAGACCGATGCGGCCAGCGGGCTTCAGTAAATGGACAGGACAACCGGTGCGACGAATCTCTTCGGCGAACCGGCCGACTTCGCGAATGGCCAGAAATTCGGGAACGCTCGCGGCGGGATCGTGATGCCGCGCGATGTCGGTCAAAATCCGTTCGAGACCGCCGGTCTTCAGCGTCAGGCTGACATGGCAAACGCGCAGCGGTCGCGTCGCCGAGTGAGCGGCGGCGTTCGACTTGAGCAGCAGTGATTCGAGTTCGGCGGTAGACATGTCTGGCAACTTCCGTTGTTTTGTGCTGGCTGGTAGGTGAACGGGACTTGATCTGCTGATTTCAATCGGACTCGACGGCATCGAGTGCCGTGCTGATTGGTATGGGGGA
>JAYTXB010000397.1:0-1058 GCA_043743205.1 Schlesneria sp. | reverse complement strand
ATTACCAACGGACTGCGCTCGGCGCTGTCGGTGTTGGGACGCGGTGGCAAGCTCACCGAGTCCAACATTCGCGACGGCCTCACCGAGATTCGCAAAGCGCTGCTCGAAGCTGACGTGCATTACGACGTGGCGACGAGTTTCATTCAGCGCTGTACCGAACAGGCCATTGGCGAGAAGGTTCTCAAGTCTCTGCGTCCCGACCAACAGATCGTCGGGATCATCCATCAGGAACTCTGCAACCTGATGGGGCCGGCTGATCCTTCGCTGCATTTGCGGCGCGACGGCCTCAACAAAATCATGATGTGCGGCCTGCAAGGGAGTGGTAAGACCACGACCTGCGGCAAGCTGGCTCGAATGCTCAAAGAGCAGGGTCGCCGCCCAATGCTCGTCGCGGCGGACTTGCAACGACCCGGTGCCATTGAGCAACTCAAAATCGTCGGGCAGCAACTCGATGTCCCCGTCTACAGCGAAGACCCTCGTGGTTCCTCTCCACTGAAAGTCTGCGTGAACGGGCTGGCTGCGGCCAAGCAAGCGGGCATCGATGTTCTGATCTTCGATACGGCTGGCCGACTCCACGTCGATGCCGAGTTGATGAACGAACTGGAGCAGATCGACCGTAAGGTTCAACCCGATCAGATTCTGCTCGTCTGCGATGCCATGACCGGCCAAGATGCCGTGAACAGCGCGAAGGCGTTCAACGAAGCCCTCGAACTCGATGGCATCATCCTCACGAAGCTCGACGGTGACACGCGCGGCGGTGCGGCGATCAGCGTCAAAGCCGTGACCGGCGTTCCGATCAAGTTCATCGGGACGGGCGAAACGCTCGACCGACTCGAACCGTTCCACCCCGATCGGATGGCCGGTCGAATCTTGGGCATGGGCGACGTAGTTTCGCTGTTCGAGAAGGCGCAGCAAGAGTTCAATGCCGAAGAAGTCGAACTCCAGCAACAGAAGATGATGGCTGGCAAGTTCTCGCTGGAGGACTTCGGCAAACAGATGAAGATGATCCGCCGGATGGGCCCGCTCGGCGATCTCATGAAGATGATCCCCGGCATGGG
>JAYTXB010000396.1:0-2890 GCA_043743205.1 Schlesneria sp. | reverse complement strand
GAACCCGGGGCCTTACGGCACCCGGCTCGCCAAAACAGCATCTCGTCGCCTCACCCCGCCAGGGAACTCGTCGCGCGAAAACCCACCACGTTGCCGACCGCTGTGATGTGTGAGGCCCACGTTCCGCCGTTCGCGTTGCACCAGATGCGGCCGCGTTCATCGAGACCGACTCCCGTCACTTCGAGGTTGAGCGACTCCGTCTCTCCCACACGACCGACGCACACCAAAGCCGCCTCCGCCACGAATACCTTACCACTCGAAAGTCGCACGGCCACCGAGTCTGCTCCGCGCGATTCGATCCCGATCATTTCATCGCCCAGACGAAACGCGATGTCGAGTGATTGCAATTCGCACAGCCGCGCTTCGTTCATCATCCCGCCATAAACATCGAAGACGTTCGCCTTCGCATCGATCACCGTCACGTCCACTCCCAGCGATGCGAGCAACATCGCATAGTCGAGACCGGTTTCCCCGGCACCCACGACGATCATCGACGACGGAAGTTCGTCCCGCAGGAGCAGCAATTCGACATCCAGAATGCGGCGTGAGTCGAACGGAACATGACTCGGACGCACTGATCGAGTCCCACACGCGAGCAGGATCCGACTCGCCTGAAGTGACCAGAGCCGAGGCTCCAGCAATTCAAACGTGTCGATCACCTCAATCGTTCGTGCGTCGATGAACCTCATGTCACCGCAATAGACATCGACTCCGAGACGCTCCAGCTCCGAGTGATCCGCCCGCCACTGTTCGCTCGCGATCTCCGTGGCCACACGCCGCAGCGCCTTGATCGAAATCGATCCCACGCCACCGAGGCCGCTCACCGCGCGTCGTAACACGTCGATACTGAAGCCTTGTTGGCGAGCATGATTCATCCGCGCTAACGCCACCGACGCACCATGACGTGCCGTACTCAATGCCCCGTCAATCGACTCCCGCCCGTTTCCAATCACTAATAGTTCGTAGCTCATGACCGCCGCTCCTTCTTCCCTGACCGTTACAAATTGTCAGAGATCGAATCGGCCAGCACGAAGCATTTCCGTTATCGAAGACTTTGCCGATCGGCGAAACACGCCGGATCAACAGCGACCGTGAGGGTCGTGGCGGTTGTAAGAACACCGGTGTCGAGTGTGCCTCGCCTCAACAGCTTTCGGGCGACAACGGCCCGCCACTCGGCAACATCGTCTGGAGCGGGCAGCCGTCGCACTTCGGCTCGCGACCGCAATGACTCGCGCCGACTTGAGACAGCAGGCGCGAAAACTCGCGCGGGTCGATCTCGGTCTGACCGAGGCCCCGCACGAAGAACGACTGAGCCTCTTCATCTTCAATCGGCAGACTGAGCCATCCGTGGCGCACGGCCACACGGAGCGCGACGCGATCAATCGGAAAGACCTTCAGTCGTGCCGCGAACATCAGTAGCTCATCGACCGTCGCGGGGCCAAGACCGCGAATGGCCCGCAACGACTCGCGATAGAACTGTGTCCCGCGCGACCATTCGGGAGTGAGTTCCTCGCCAAACTGTTCGATCCACCACGTGGCGACACTGCGTACGAGCGACGCCTTCTGCGGCCCGCGCGGGATCGGCGCGAACACCTCCACCAACGAACCGGCTGGCGTTTGGATCGTGGTCTGCGGCGCGGCGACTGGCGACGACTTCAAGATCTCCGACAGAGCGTCACTCGCGCGGTGATCGCTCGGCACGCCGAACAGCACGCGCAGGAAGAGCGTCCAAGTCGAATCGCTCTGCGGCGGCTCGACCATTCCATACGCGGATCGCAACAGTTCAGTCGCTCGCTCAAATCGCAAAGGGTCACTCATCGGAAAAAGCTTTCTGGCAGAGTCTGGCGGGCGTCGAGTAGACTTCGCCCGCATGACTTGGTGCATGTAGTTGCGTTGTTGTTTTTGTCTTGGCTTTGTTCCCTCGCTCCGGCTTTGTGGAGGAGAGGGACAGGGTGAGTGGCGACTTCCCACCACCGACTCAACGAAGGACCGTCCCCATGAATTTCATCAGCCGCCAATCGTGGGATCCGTCGCTGCACAGGCTGACGGACGAAGCCGTCTATCGCAACCGTGCCCTCCATCGGCGTGAGTTCTTGGCATCGCTCGGTCGCAGTTCATTGGGTCTCGGCGCGGCGGGACTGCTGATCGGCGGACTTCTGCCCGGTTGCAGCGAACACAAACCGGACGAGGTCAAACTGAAAGCGGCCGCTCAGATCGACATCCCGCAGGCTTCGCACGACCACTATCCCGCGAAACGGAACCCGGCGTTCGAGTACGGCCGCGATGAAACGGCTCAACAGGCCGCCGCGATCTACACGAACTTCTACGAGTTCTCGACGAGCAAGCAAACGTACCTCTACGTCGATGACTTCAAACCAACGCCGTGGGAGATCACCGTCGATGGACTGTGCTCCAAGCCGATGACGTTCAGTCTCGATGACCTCCACTCGAAGTTTGAATTGGAAGAGCGAGCCTATCGCCACCGTTGTGTCGAAACGTGGGCGATGTGTGTCCCGTGGACCGGCTTCCCGTTGGCCAAGCTGATCGAAATGGTCGAGCCAACCGCTGACGCCAAGTTCGTCAAGTTCGCCAGCTTCGAGCGTCCCACCGAAGCCCACGGCATGGCTGACAGTTCCTTCCCTTGGCCCTACGCCGAGGGCCTGACTCTTGCCGAAGCGACGAACGAATTGACGCTGCTCGCGACGGGCATCTACGGCGAACCGCTCCCGAAACAACACGGTGCCCCAGTGCGACTCGTACTGCCTTGGAAGTACGGCTTCAAAAGCAGCAAGTCGATCGTCCGCATCACGCTCACGAGCAAGCCGCCCGGCACGTTCTGGAACATCGTCAACCCGCGCGAGTACGGCTTTGAAGCCAACGTCGAACCCGA
>JAYTXB010000395.1:0-2598 GCA_043743205.1 Schlesneria sp. | reverse complement strand
ACCAATCAAGGCGGTCGGTTGCCGGTCGAGAAGTATCTGCTTGCCACGTTGGAGGAGCGCGAGTCGCTGACGAAGGGGAGCAAGTCAATTGAGGCTGTTGCGAACGAGCGCGGGCTGAATGCGAAGTACCTCGGTGGGTTGTGGCAGGAGTTGTCGGTGGGAGCCGATGGCCAGAAGGCGTCGCGCGAAGGACACCTCCCCCCCGGCTCCTCTCCCCGCAAGGCCGGGGCGAGGGGAGAAGGACTGTTGATGGACGGGTTGCGGGCGCGGTGGCGAGCGGCCAAGCCGGGTGATGCGGCGGCACTCACGCAGGAGATTGCGCAGTGGCAGCAGGCGTTGTGGCGGTTCACGAGCGTCGGGCACATCGGCAAGCTCAACGGGCCGAAGGCGTGGATCGAGCCGGTCATTCCGCTTACCGCGCGGCAGGAACTCAAACTGAAGATGCCCGCGTCGGCCGATGGGAAAGAGGTCGTTCTCTATCTGACGGCCGGTGATGCGGGGGATGGTCGCGAACATGACTTCGTGGTTTGGGAGCGTCCGCGTCTGGTCGCTGCCGGTCGGCCCGACCTGTTGCTGCGCGACGTGCGGGCGATCACACAGGAACTCGTCGCGCGGCGCGAACGGATTTTTGCGAGTACTGCAAAGTGTCTCGGTGCGGCGGCGGAGGCGAGTGCGACGACGGGGCCGGTCGATGCGGCAATACTCGCACAGAAGCATGGTGTTGAGGTGGAGGCGCTCGCTGCGTGGCTCGATTATCTCGGCATCGGTGCGGGGGGGCCGGTGAAATTGGGGACGCCAATCTCGCGGAAGCAGGAGAGCGGCGCGGGGTATGACTTCATCAAAGGCTGGGTCGGCGACGATGCCCTCAGCGTGGTCGCGAACTCGTCCGATCAGCATGTGCGCATTCCCGGCAACATGAAGCCGCACGGCATCGCCGCGCATCCGACTCCAACACTCTCAGTCGCGGTCGCATGGCGCAGTCCGGCGGCGGCGACGCTCTCCATCAGCGGAAGCGTGCAGCATGCTCATCCCGAATGCGGCAACGGCGTCGCGTGGTCGGTCGAACTGCGGCGCGGCAACACGCGGCAGAAGTTGGCGGCGGGGATTGCTCACGGCGCAACGATGAACGCGATCGGGCCGCTGGAGAAGATCGCAGTGCAGGCGGGAGACGCGGTGTCGCTCGTCATCAATCCGCGCGACGGCAATCACTCGTGCGACCTGACGGCGATTGATCTGAAGCTGAACGACGGGACGCGCGAGTGGGACATGGCGCGCGATCTGTCGCCCGACATCCTCGCCGGGAATCCGCACAAAGACTCACACGGCAACGCGGATGTGTGGCACTTCTACTCGGAACCGGCCACCGGTTTGATAGGGCATGTGATCCCGGCGGGGACGCTCCTCGCCAAGTGGCAGGCAGCGGCGACGGCGAACGAGAAGAGTGAGTTGGCCACCCAAGTTCAGAAGCTATTGCAAGGCGGAGTGGCCGCTCTGCCCAAGGACTCTCCGGACGTTCAGCTTCATCAGCAACTGACATCGCTCGGCGGGCCGCTGTTTGCTCCCGGCAGTTTGACGGTGCGAGGCGACAAACCGGGAACGCCTGACTCGAAAACGCCATCGCCCAAAGAGACGGACTCCGCAAGTTCGTTGATCGGGCTTGATCCTGCGTTGTTCGGCAAGCATCCCAACGGCAGCGGCATCGAACCGGCGAGTCTGTGCGTGCAGGCTCCGTCGGTGATCGAAGTCCGTTTCCTGGCGGACCTCGTTGCGGGGACGGAGTTCGTCGTGTCGGGGCTGTTGCACGCCGAGACCGGCAAAGAGGGAAGCGTGCAGTTGCAGTTGCTGACCACGAAGCCCGAATCGGCCTCCGGCCTGCAACCGACGGCGACAGTCGAGACAAACGCGAACGGTCCGTGGACCTCGAACAATCGCGGCGTCTCGCATTCAACTCCGATCGTCGTCAGGGAGGGGAGCGAATCGCGGAAACGGATTGAAGCGTCGTTCGAGGAATTCCGAAGCTGGTTCCCGGCCGCGCTGTGTTACACGAAGATCGTGCCGGTCGATGAGGTCGTCACGCTGACGCTGTTCTACCGCGAGGACGATCACCTGCAACGACTGATGCTGGACGACTCGCAGCAGGCGAAGCTCGATCGGCTATGGAGCGAACTGCACTTCGTCAGCCACGATGCGCTGACGCTCGTCGATGCCTATTTGCAACTGATGGAGTACGCGACCCAAGACGCCGACCCGAAAGTCTTCGAGCCGATGCGCAAGCCGATCAACGATCGCGCAGCCGCGTTTCGCAAGGAACTTCTCAACGCGGAGCCGAAGCACATCGAGGCTCTCGTCCAATTCGCCGCGCAAGCCTATCGTCGTCCGCTGACAGAGGCCGAAGCCACCGAACTGCGCGACTTGTATCGCAAGCTCCGGGAACAAGAGCTGCCTCACGACGAGGCGTTCCGGTTCACACTCGCCCGCATCTTCGTCGCACCGGCGTTCCTGTATCGGCTCGAACGGGCACCCGCCGGAACGGCGGCGGCACCCGTTTCTGATTCGGAACTGGCCAGCCGACTGAGTTACTTCCTCTGGTCGTCTCAA
>JAYTXB010000394.1:0-4306 GCA_043743205.1 Schlesneria sp. | reverse complement strand
CGGCGCATCGGGCCGCAACCGCTGACGTTCGGCCAGATGCCGCGTGAGCGACCTCACAAAATGCCGGTCGTACATCCGGTTGATTCGCCCGCTGAGCGTTCTCACACTTGCCGCCAGATCAATCGGCGGATTGACGGCAATCGCCTGTACGACCTGCGACGGCACCGACTCGGGCGATTCACCCAGATACTTGAGCAGGATGTTTCCGCTCAGCGACACGCCAAACAACGTGAGCTGGATGTTGTCTCGCGCGAGGCTTTCGTCTCGCACGTCCTGTTCACCCAGCGTTCGCTGTTCGCTCGGCACGGGTCTCGACAAACACCACTGCAACACCGACTCAATCACGCACCGCAGGTCATCCGAACAACCGGCATGGTAGGGTCGCCCCGCCAAGCCAACTCCCGCCCCACAGCCGCGCATGTCCCACCGAAAAACTCGCACCCCGCACGCATTCAACTTCGCCGCCAGCCGCACGAGCAGCGGACTGCGGTGACAGCCTCCCAACCCATGCGCCAACAGCGCGACCTTCCCACCGCTCGTCCATCCGTCGGGACAGTCATCCTGCACGACAACAACATCCCCATCCGCCAACTCAACCCGCCGCGCCACCGCGCGATGCTCGTCCAGCCACACCGTCCAAAACGCCGCCGCCAACGTCTGCGCGTGAGCACTCCTCAACCACCACGGCGGTTCAAACGGAGGAAGCATCGTCGAGTGGCGGTTGTTCAAGCTCACTTTAGTTCGGCCAGCTTCTTCGCCGCTGCGGCCTTGGCTTTGGTCATGACGCTTTCGAGGGTGATGCTGGCACCGTTTTGGCGTTTGCTTTCGTCGGCCGCTTCCATGAAGGCGTAGATTTCCAGCGTTTCGGTTGCAGTCACGGGGGGCTGGCCGGTGCGGAAGAATTTGACGATCTCGAACAGCAGTGGGTCGTAGCCGTCGTAGGAGCCGACGGCCGCTTCGCCCTGCTCACCGACGGCTTTGCCGACGTAGCTTTTTCCTTCGCGGAACGTGCCGACTCGTTCGCCCGACCACTGGCCGGTCACTTCGATCAATCCGTCGCCCGTCTTGCCGCGCGTGACCGATTGACAGCCGGTCCCCATCACAGTGAACAGCGCCTCGACGCCGTGAATGCCGTACCAGAAGAGGTCGGGGTGAGTCGCCTCCAGACTGGCGGGACTGGTCGTCTCACACTTCAAGACCTTACCGATCGAGCCGCCGCGTACGGCGAGGCTTCCTTTGCCGAACCGCAACGACGACGACGAGAAGACCGGCGCGTTGTACTTCTTCGAGACCTCAAAGATCGCGATCGCGTCGGCCAGTGATCCGGCGATCGGCTTATCGATGAAGCATGGCTTGCCCGCCTTGGCGACGGGGAGGTATTGCTCCAGATGCGGACGGCCGTCGTTCGTTTCGAGGAAGACCACATCGACCTTCTTCAACAGATCGTCGATTGAATCGACGATCTCGACATCCAGCTTCTTCATTTCTTCGGTGTAGCCCGGCACACGTTCGACGCTCCCCTTGATGTCGCGGCTCCCTTGCGGATAGGCCGCGATCAGACGGCAACCGGCAACCTCCGGCTTCTGCATCGCCGCGTTGAGCGTCTTCGTGAAGGCGATCGCGTGCGAGGTGTCGAGGCCGATGATTCCGGCTCGCAGCGGCTTCGGTTCGGCAGCAGCGTCCGCTTTCGGAGTCACCGCTACCGCGACTTCGGGAAGTCCCACCGCGAGGAACCCGACGTTCCAGAGCGCGACACTCTTGTCATTGCCCGCCGTTGCCAACGTTCGTCCGTCCTTGGAAAGAGCGAGCGCGTTGATGCGGCCTTCATGAGCTTCCGCCGTTGCCAGTTCGTCTCCCGTCACGAACTCCCAGACCTTCAGTTCATTCTTTCCCACAGCTCGGCCGCCACTGACGCTGATCGCGGTTTCTTCATCGGGATGAAACAGGACGGCGTTCGTCGGGCGACTGTGTCCCGCGTAGAAACCAAGCGGCTTGTTGGTAGTCAAGTCGTAGATGTTGACGTGTTCGTCGATGCCACTCGACGCGACATACCGTCCGTCCGTTGAGAAGGCGACGCTCGTGGCCGACTTCGTGTGCAGCTCGAACGAATGCTGAACCTCGCCCGTCGCCGCGTCCCACACTTTGACCTCGCCCGCTTTGGTCGGTCGATTTTCGTCACCGGCCGACGTGGCAAGTCGCTGCCCATCGGGAGACCACGCGATCCCCGTCACCGGCAGTTTGTGTTCTTTGAAGAGGAGCGGTGCTTCATCACTGCCAAGCTTCCAGACGCGAGCCACCTCGTCCTCGCACGCCGTGGCTAAGCGCGACCCCTCCGGTGAGAACGCGACACTGGTCACGTAGCCGCGTTGTCCCTTGAACGGTTTCACCAACTCTCCCGTCGCCACGTTCCAGAGCGAAACGTTTTGATAGCTCCCCGTCGCCAGCATCTTTCCGTCGGGTGAAAACGCAACCGCGCGAACCTGTCCCGATTTCGTCGCCACTTCGCGCACGATCGACTTCGTTTCGACATCAATCAGTTGCACGGCGTCTTTCGCTCCCGCTGCCAACAATTTGCCGTCGGGACTGAACGCGACGCTCGTCACCCCACTATTGAAGGCAGTCAACCGCGCGAGTGGCTCCAATTCCTTCACGGCCGACACGTCGGCCTTCTTTGGCGAACCACCCAGTTTGAACAGTTCCGGTCCCTTCGAGACATCGGCCGCGATGACCATCGGAGCGACTGCTATTGCGACGAGAGAAGACAGAACGAACAACGCTGACCAGACAACGCGCGGGGACTCGATGACTCGCATGGGGAACTCCTGAAAGTGTGAGCGGTAACGCGGCGCGATTATGTCACGGGCGAGAAGCGATGGAAATCGACCAGTCAACATGCGGCAGGTCGCTCGAACCGTAAGCACACGCGGCTCGCGCGGCTCATGTTGTCGGCCGTTCGCAAGACATCCTCCGCTGGAAGGCACCCGAGCCACGCGCACTGCGACATACCTCACGCGGTCGGAATTGACCGGTAGCCACGCCTCGCCCGAGCGTGGGGAAAGTGGAAGTTGGCATCCATCCACGCTCTGGCAAGCGTGGCTACGATCAGTAATCGCGGTCAATCTGCACCACGCCAGGTGTCTAAGCAGCAGGCTCTTGTGTTCTGACGGTTGAGAAGCCCCGATTGACGGCGACTCAAGCCGCCGCTATCGTTTTGATCACTCAAAACATTTGTTTCTACGAATCGTTGTCTTTGTGAAATAGAAGGTTCCTGCATGAACGCCACTTGTCAGAGTCGAACAATTTCAACGAAAAGGCGATTTGTTCGCGGGCTGTGTCCGGCCGCCGCTCTGATCGCGGTCGTACTACTGACGGGCTGCGATCGCAGTGCGTCGCCGGTGAAAACGGGAGGAGTCGCGTCGCCGGGAACGTCTGCTTCTGAGGCGACTGCCGCTGGCGAAGCAAGGACAACGAGCAGCGTCGCGTCGCGCAAGATCGTCACGACGACCGGCATGGTGCGCGACATCGTGCGGCAGGTTGTGGGTGAGCGTGGCATCGTCACCGGGTTGATTGAGTCGGGAGTGGACCCGCACTTGTTCAAGCCGACGCGCGGTGACGTGAAGCAACTCTATGACGCCGACGTGATCTTCTTCTCGGGTCTGCTACTCGAAGGTCGGATGAGCGAGACGTTCGAGCAACTGCGTCGCACGGGGAAGCCCGTGTTTGCTGTGACCGAGCGACTGCCGAAAGGGTCGCTGCGAACGCCGCCTGAGTTTGCCGATCATCACGACCCGCACGCTTGGATGGACGCCGCGTTGTGGAGTCAGTGCGTCGAGCATGTGGCCGAGTCGTTCGCGAAACTCGACCCGCCTCACGCCGACGAGTACCGCCAACGCGCGACGGCTTATCGCGCGGAACTGACTCGGTTGGATGAGTACGCGCGGCGGTCGATCGCTTCGATCCCGCAAGCACAGCGTGTGTTGGTGACGGCGCACGATGCGTTCGGCTACTTCTCGCACGCTTACGAGATCGACGTGAAGTCGGTGCAGGGAGTGAGTACCGAAGCGGAGGCGGGTGTGTCGGATGTCAACGCGCTGGTCGATTTTCTCGTCGCCCGCAAGCTTCCCGCGATCTTTGTCGAGTCGAGTGTGAACGCCAAGAACATTCAGGCCGTGATCGAAGGTGCCGCTTCGCGTGGCGTGACCGTACGCGTGGGAGGCGAACTCTTTTCGGACGCGATGGGTGCCGAGGGAACTTACGAGGGAACGTATCTCGGCATGATCGACCACAACGTCACGACGATCACGCG
>JAYTXB010000393.1:0-4755 GCA_043743205.1 Schlesneria sp. | reverse complement strand
AGCGACGCAAATTGAGCGAGGCCAACGGGCACGGCGAGCGGAGCGACCGAAAACAGGTCGCGAATGGACGGAGTACGAAGACAATCAGTGCCGAACTCGCGCGCCGGGTGAGGTTGCCGCTGTGACCGGACGTTCGCTCCACGATCTCGGGCAAGCGTGATTACGATCGCCAGGCGGGCAAATGGAAGGACTCGTCGTCCCACAGTCCCAGCGACCTGCGTGCTCTCGTCTTCGCGTTGGAGAAGGCCATCGAGTATTGCGACTCGAAACCGCTGCCGGGAAAAGACTCGGCCGACTCGACAGCGGGAGAATCGGACGAAGGCCGCGATGTCCCGTTCTGAGGTCGCAATTCACCTGCTGAATGAGCGGCAAGTCGGACTAGACCTCGCGCGGTGGGAAGTGACCGGTTCGTTGGCGAGAGAATCTTAGTCAGGGAATGACTGAGCTACGTCGGCAAGTCATTCCCTGACTCGCACTCGCGGTGTGCTACAACCGGTCAATCCTCAGCGTGCGAGGTATAATGCACCGTCAGTTCTTTCGGTCTCAACCCCCGCTTCTCGGATCAGCCCCATGCGTGTTGCCTGGGGCAACTTGGGAATGAACCGAAATTCCGGTGGGATTCCCGTATCGCTCGGGGTATGAATCTCGCGGCGGAGCGGTTCATGGAGTGTTGTCTGTCACGATCGCAGGACCACGACAAAGAACCGCGTTTCAACTTGGTCGTGGCGATGCTTGTCGCTCCGTTGAGAAGCCGGAATTCGGGTGGAACTGGCTCCGTTGTGATTCGGGATGCACGACGATGTTCATCGTCAAATATCGAGGTCAATAGCTGATGGCGGTCTTCGCATATCACGCGGTGAATCGGCAGCAGGCGGCTGTGGATGGCGTCATCGTGGCGGATTCGGCGCGACAGGCGCGGGATCAGTTGCGGTTGCAGGGGTTGACGGTTCGGAAGATTGATCAGCAGCGGGCGGTGGGTTCGTGGTGGAAGCGGTTTGTGTGGACGGGGGGTGTCTCGACCAAGTTGACGGGGACGATTCGTGAGCTATCGACTCTGCTCGGTGTGGGAGTGCCGCTGGTCGAAGCGTTGGACGTGATTCAACAGCAACATACCGGTGCGTTTCAAACGTCGTTGCTCGTGCTGAGGGATCGGTTGGCGGGGGGAGCGAGTCTCGCAGAGGCAATGGGTGAGCAAGCGACGCTGTTTGATGAACTCACGATTCGGATGGCGGAAGTGGGAGAGAACGCGGGCAACTTGGATGTCGTGTTGTCGCAATTGGCCGACTTCCAAGAGCGGGCTTTGGAGTTGAAAGACCGGGTGACTTCCGCACTGCTCTATCCGATGATCGTGCTGTTCGCGTCATGCGTGGTGTCGCTCTTCCTGATGACGGTCGTCGTGCCGATGCTGCTCAAGAATCTGATTGAGGCCAATCGACCGTTGCCGTGGCCGACGCGCGTGTTGAAGTTTTTGAGCGACGGTTTGCTGCTGCATGGGTTCTGGGTTTTGATCGGAGTCATCCTCATTGCGGGTTCGGTGAGTTGGTGGCTGGCCTCGCCCGTGGGTCGGATGTGGTGGCACGGGGTCTTGCTGAAACTCCCAGTGATGGGTGACATGGCACGGAAGCAGGCGGTCGGACGTGGGGCGATGGTCATCGCCGTGTTGATGCGGAGCGGCATCGAGTTCTTACAGGCAATTGCGATTGCCGGGCGTTCGATGAAGAATGTCGTGTTGCAACGGGCTCTGGAACAGGTGGCGCGTGATGTCGGTCGCGGCATGGAGATCGCCGATTCACTGCGCATGACGAATCTCTTCTCGCCGGTCGTGATTCAGGTCTTCGCGGTTGGACAGCAGACGGGGCGACTGGAAGAGATGCTGGAGCGATTGGCAGCGGACTTCGATCGACAGGTGAACAGTCTCTCGGGACGCTTGGCATCGGTGCTGGAGCCGATCTTGATCTTGTTGCTCTCGGTGTTTGTGGGATTCATCTTGTTTGCCACGATTCTCCCCATTTTGGAGGCGGGAAATGTTCTGTGAGATGTTGCAGCGGTCTGAACAACACGGCGTTCGTCGGAGCGGAGTGATCACGATGAACAACGGTCTCACGCGACGACGCGGCTTCACGCTGGTCGAACTGATGGTCGTGATCGTCATCATCGGCATGTTGGCGGGCGTCGTGACGTTCAGCGTGCGCGGGTATCTGATCACCAGTAAGCAGAACGTGGCGAAGATGGAGATCGCCAAGGTCGCGGAAGCGATCAACACGTTCTATACGGTGAACGATCGCTATCCGACGAACGATGAAGGGATCGTCGTACTGACTCAACCCTCGAAAAAATTTGCCGACGGCATTCTCTCCAAGGTGCCACGCGATCCGTGGGGCAACGACTATCAATACACCAGCCCCGGCCGGAAGGGACGCTTTGAAATCGTGAGCTACGGAGCCGACAAACGCGAAGGGGGCGAGGGAGCCGACACCGACATCACGAGTGACGATTTGGGAGACTCGTCCAAATGAAGATGCCGCGCCGCTCGGGCTTCACGCTGGTGGAGTTGATGGCCGTGATGGTCGTCCTCGGCCTGTTGGCTTCGGTGACGGTCTGGACGGTGAGCGGTCAGATCGCGATGGCGCGGAACCAATTGGCGTTGGACCAACTGACGCTGGCCGATCGGCAGTTGCGAGATCACGCCCGTCGCGTCGCGCGACCGATGGACCTGATCTTTGACCTGGATCACGGACGGCTCTATCGCGCACCGGGGGGAGTGACCTCACCCGACAAATGGGCGACGCTCGAAGGGAGCCTGCCGTTGCAAGACATCCGGCAGAGCGGCCAGAAATACAGTGCCCGCCAAGTGGCGGTGCGGTTTCGCGGCGATGGAACCAGTACCAGTTACGCGGTGCGGTTGAAGGCTCCAAAAAAAGGTGAGTCCGCATGGATCCTGTTCGTCGGACGCACCGGCCAGCGCGTGATCGTCACCGAGGAACGCAGCCTTGAATCACTCTTGTAACCCTCGTCCAGTCATTCCGATTGGCAACGGAGTGTGGCACGCCCAGAGTCCTCGATGGGCGTGGTCTATGAACACCACACAGATTGGCATTCCGAGAGACGCTCAGCCCCCTCACCCTAGCCCTCTCCCCCGCAGACGGGGGCGAGGGGACAAGGCATCGAGTCCGCGCCACGTATGGTCTCCGAGTCACCAGCCCAACCCGCTCCAATCTCATCTCGCTCAACCGCGTCGTGGGCTGACGCTCGTGGAAGTCATCGCTGGGCTGGCCCTGATGGCGTCACTGCTCGCGACGATGGTCGTGGCTTACAGCGCCCATTTGCGTCAGCACCGCAATGCTCAACGCAAAGTGCTGGCCGTCGAACTGCTCGATCGCCAGCTCGAAGAATGGCGTCGCGCGTCCGTCCCGATCCCCGTTCCGTCGGCAGGAGAGTTCCTCGACAAGCCCGAGTTTCACTGGCAAACAGAACTCGTCCCCAATGCGACGCTGGCTCAGTTTCACAGTGAGGTCGTGCGGATCGAAGTCCGCGAAAAACAGCCGCCGCAGCGTTTGCTTTGCTCGCTGGAGTTGCCTCGTCCCAAGCCTGTCACGCGAGGTTCTCCATGACTCGCAACACACGCCATTCCTGGCACACGAACAGGACCATTCGACAAGTCAGACCTCACGCGGCCGAGATTGACGCCGTACGCGCTACTGTAGTCCCGTCGCTCCGCCGACGGGATGTCTTGTCGGCGGAGCGACAAGACTACAGTAGGTGTGCCGATCCCCGCTCGGCTGATAACGTCCATTTCCACCGAGCGAAGTATCTCACGGTGCCGCGCGGCGTCACGCTGGTTGAGGTCTTGGTGGCGACGATGCTCAGCGTGGTGCTGCTCACCGCCATTGGTGGCATCCTGCGTTCGATGCAAACGCAGCGCAAGGCACTGGCGGGAGACACCGGTGAAGCCGAGTGGCGTCGCTCGCTGGTCGATCAATTGACGTGGGACATCCTCAATTCGCGACGCATTCATGTGCGAGCCAATCGAGTCCGCCTGATCGGCTACGCAGGCCGCGATCCCGAGACAGGGATGCCCGAACACCGACCGACCGAAGTCGTCTATCAGGTCGTGTCCGAAGCGGGCCAGTCGTGGTTGATCCGCGAGGAAACGCGACTCGACGACCGCACGAACCACAACTGGACGCGCGAACTCGTGGCTCACGATGTCGGCTCGATCAAACTCTTCCGAGTCGATGGCACCGGTGACGAACACGACCTTGAAGCGGGAGCCGCCGCTCAACCCGACCCCTTCACGATCCCCGGCCACGTCCGCTTCGTCTTCACTCACCCCGACGGCCGCGAACTGATCTCAGGTCGCGCCGCACGCATGTGGTGAGGAAGAGCTATTAGCGATGAAGCTCTTAGCTTTTAGCCAGAAGTGAGCAGCCAAAGCGAAGCGCTGAAACGCCCACTCGAAGCAACATCAGCCTGCTTCTTACCTCATTCCTCATTGCTTCTCCTCTTCTTGATTCGTGCGAATTCGTCCCATTCGTGGTTCAAAACTCTTCTGCCTTCCCCGCCTTCAACCGCGCCCATCTGTGCCATCCGTGGTCAGGATTGCTGCGCGGAGTTTGCGTGGCACAGCAATTGGCTCGTCGATTGTCAATCAACACATCAGGGCCAGCGCCCACTAAGTTGTTGATCCGGTGAGTGTTTGGACGAGGAATTTGTCGTCCCAGCCGCAGTGGCGGCGTTTCATGGCGAGGCTGTCTT
>JAYTXB010000392.1:0-1199 GCA_043743205.1 Schlesneria sp. | reverse complement strand
GAAGTCTGCCGAGACCCCGGATGTTTGAACCTCACTCAATATCTCGCCCGCTCGCCAAGCCGGAGCTTGGCTGGAGCCGTTCCCAAGCTGGAGCTTGGGCCCGTGGGAGGGGGGGAACGAGCTTGGGAACGGGCTTGGAACGAGGGCAACAAAACAGCCGCCCGGACCTGCTGAGGTTCGGGCGGCTGATGTCAGGCTCAATGAAATTGCGTGGGCAATGTCGTGTCGGAGTTACTCGACAGTCACACTTTTGGCGAGGTTGCGTGGGCGGTCCACATTGCAGCCCCGCAGGAGCGCGATCTCGTACGAAAGGAGTTGCAGCGGAATTGAAGTGACCAATGGTTGCAGGTACTCATCGACATCGGGGACGTAGATCACATCGTCGGCGAGGTCCGCGATCTTGTCATCTCCCTCACAAGCTATGGCGATCACAGGTCCACGTCGTGCCTTCACCTCTTGCAGGTTACTCATCACCTTCGGGTAGATTCCGCAACGTGGGGCAACGAAAACGCTGGGAGTGTCTTGGTCTATCAGAGCGATCGGCCCGTGCTTCATCTCGGCGGCCGGATAACCTTCCGCGTGGATGTAGCTGATCTCCTTGAGCTTCAAGGCTCCTTCGAGAGCCACGGGGAAATTGTAGAGCCGGCCCATGTAGAGGAAGTTTTCGGCGGTGTAGTACTTACGAGCCACTTCCTTGACGGCGTCGTGGCATTTCAGCGTCTGGCGAATCTTGTCGGGCATCGCTCGCAGATGGCTGATGATCCGCTTGCCTGCCGGGTACGACAGATGGCGCATTCGGCCCATGAACAGAGCGAGCAGTGTCAGCACGGTCACCTGCGACGTGAACGCTTTCGTGGAGGCGACGCCGATTTCGGGACCGGCGTGCAGATAAATTCCGCCATCCGCCTCGCGTGCGATCGTCGAACCGACGGTGTTGCAGATGGCCAAAGTCGGGTGGCCCTTTCGTTTGCATTCGCGCATTGCGGCCAGCGTGTCGGCGGTCTCACCACTTTGCGTGATCGCGAAGACCATC
Organism: Schlesneria sp.; assembly: GCA_043743205.1. Lineage (GTDB taxonomy): Bacteria > Planctomycetota > Planctomycetia > Planctomycetales > Planctomycetaceae > Schlesneria. The sequence continues at coordinate 166 of JAYTXB010000392.1, read as the reverse complement.
GTCCGGTCTGACATGGGCGGATTGCGGTATCGCAACTCGCTCGCGTACTCGACTTCCACCGGGATGCGAGCGAACTCTTCGAGCAGGTACTCGCCCACGAGTCCCGCGTGCCAACTTGTTCCACACGCCGTCAACACGATGCGGTCAATGCGACGCAGCTTCTGAG
>JAYTXB010000391.1:0-2598 GCA_043743205.1 Schlesneria sp. | reverse complement strand
CTCGGGCACCTCTTTAATGTGCCACGCCATCCCCCAGTAGTCCTTCGTCCCGTGCAGCCGCACCCACGGCATCGGGTTCTCGCCCCCGACACGATCCGGGTAGTAGGGCTGATGCTGATGCCAGACAAAGGCGAGGTTCACAGCAGGCATCGGAAGCGGTCTCGGCAGGGAAGATGTTGAATCGGCTAAGGAATGGGGGCGCAATCACTTCCCGAAATGACGAGCGAAAGACGACTTAACTCAGCGTTCATCGCCCGCGCACTCCGAACTGAGCCGTCGTTTGGAAAGAGCACGTTCGTAGACGCGGAGGTACTCCACGGCGCTGTGTTTCCACGACCAGTCGCGGCGCATACCGGTCTGCTGGAGCTTGCGCCATGTGGGCTTGTCGGCGTAGAGATTCCGCGCGCGGCAAATGTTCCAGAAGAGGACTTCGCCGCGAAACTCGTGAAAGCTGAAGCCATTGGCCGCGCCCGCCGCGAGGTTATGGTCGTTGGCATCGACGACGGAATCGGCCAGTCCGCCGACCGCTCTCACGATCGGCACCGTGCCGTAGATCAGGCTGTACATTTGATTGAGGCCACATGGCTCGAACTCGCTCGGCATCAGGAAAACATCGCAGCCCGCTTCGACTTGATGCGACAGTTCTTCGTTGTAGCCGATCGTCGTGGAGACCTTGTCGGGATGAGTGACCGCCAGTTGTTTCAGCATCCCTTCGTAGTGCGGATCGCCGCTGCCCAGAAACACCAATTGGATGTTCTGGTCGAGCAGTACGTCGGCGCACTGGCCGATCAGCGAGAAGCCCTTCTGCCCCGTCATGCGCGACACGCTGCCGAACAACGGAACATCGGGCAGCACGGGGAGGCCAAGCCGCTTTTGCAGCGCGGCCTTGCACGCCGCCTTGCCTGTCTCCACGGAGTCCGCCGTGTATTGCTGCGCGAGGTACGGGTCAGTGGCCGGGTTCCAGATTTCCGTATCGACTCCGTTCAAGATGCCCACGAGATCATTGCTGCGCGAGCTGAGCACACCATGTAAGCCGCAGCCATACTCGGACGTTTGAATCTCGCGGGCGTATGTCGGGCTGACGGTCGTGACCATGTCGGCGAACGAGACGCCGGTCTTCAATAGGTTGAGATGCCCGAAGAACTCCATTTGTTTCCAGTTGAAATACTTCCAGTCGAGTCCCGTCAGGTGCATGTCCCAGTGCCAGAAGCGACCCTGAAACGCCATGTTGTGAACGGTGAAGACGGTCGCGGTTCGGTCGAGTCCCGGTTGGCGACGCAACTCCGCAGCCACCAGTGCCGGGACGAGACCCGTCTGCCAATCGTTGGCATGAATCACGTCGGGCTTCAAGTGAAGTTGCTTCACGGCTTCGATGGCCGCGCGACTGAAGAAGATGAACCGCTCGCAGTTGTCACGGTAGTCTTGATCGTTCTCGACGTAGGCTCCCTTGCGGTCGAAATAGATCGGCTGGTCGATCAGATAGACCGTGACGCTCGATCCCGGCAGCTGACTCTTTAGCACGCGGGCATCGACGATCTTGTGTCCGACGGCGACGCGCAACGAAAGCGGTATCGAAGTGACCGGCGGCGCATCGGGTTGCTTGGCGAATAATTGCGGATAGTGCGGCAGGATCAGCGTGACTTCGTGCCCGGCCTGAGCAAGTCCTTTCGGCAGTGCGGCAGCGACATCACCGAGACCGCCCGTTTTAGAGAATGGCACCGCTTCCGAACTGACGACGACGATCCGCATGGCAAGCACCCTTTCGGCACGACTGGCCGACGACTTCCCGATTCACTCTCGATCACACCGGCAGAACCGACCGTTCGGTCAGCGATCACGCTTCCCAATGACTTGAGCCGAATTGATCGCGCACACAGGCTTCACCCGACCGCAACCTTTTCGCGCGGCGACTCGCGCCACGGGCGCGATGTTCGTCGAAGTTATCGACCAGACTCTCTGTGCGACTCCATGTTGGAGGCCCAACTTGACCGCGAACTCAATCGTGGACGCCGCTCGAATCGTCCGCATATACTCCGCGCGGCGGCTGTGTCTCAGGTCCGAGTTCCGTTCTTCCCTGTTTGAAAAATGAGGTGACATCATGGCTCTGTACGAGATCGAGACGAACGCACACATCATGATTGCTTGGGCCAACGACCAAGCTGCGGCCGAAGCGGTCGCACGTGAGAACTATCCCGAAGATCAGGTCAAACGCGTTGCCAAGCGTCCGCGCGATGTCTGGGTGATCTCGAAAAGAATGCTCGGTATCGACGGGTCGCTCGAACCTTGCGACAGAGCTCGCGATTGCCTCAGCCGCGCGAAGGGTGACAAAGTCCACGCGATCCGGCTCTACATGCAAGACACCGGCGTTGATCTGCATGAAGCCCAACGAGCCGTGGAAACGAACATGTCGCTCGGCTGGTGAACGCCGGCTCCCGCGACCGAAACTGGTTTGCCCCCTACTTCGACTGTCTGGCTTCTACTGACACAGCGTAACTTTTGTGATAACTGCTGGTTGAGTGATTTGCGATGGAACGCGATCTCTGAGCGGGAGCAGAAGCATGGACGCGAATGAGTTTGAGGTGCGGAAGGCGGCCGTGT
>JAYTXB010000390.1:0-2853 GCA_043743205.1 Schlesneria sp. | reverse complement strand
GGGTCTCCTGACCCCGCACAGGCCGCGACCGCAGGTCTCCTCTGCATTTCCGGGGCGTTCCGGAAAAGAGGAGACCTGCGGTCGGACGTTTCTGCGGGGTCGGGAGACCCGCGCCGAACGAAGGCCGCATTGGAAGTGTTGGTCTCAAGCGGGTTCGTTCGCGACAGCGCGCACTACTTGTTCGCGGGGAGTGCTTTGAGCAGGTCTTTGGTGGGCACGCGGCCTCCGTGAGTTTTGCTGATCATGGCGAAGGTCACTTTTCCGTTGCGGTCGATGACGAAACTCGCTGGGTACGCGGTCTCGTTAGGGGCGTTCCATCTCAGGTTGTAGGCGTTAGTCACTTTGAAGTCGGGATCGACCAAGAACCGGATGTTTGCGGGGAAATCCCGGCTGCCGATGAATTGCTTGGCGTGAGAATTCAAACCTTGAGCTGCGCCGGGATAGATCAGCACGATCGTGGCCTTGGCGTTCGCGAACTCACCCGCGTTCTCAATCAGTTCGCCCACCTGCTTGGTGCAAAGCGGGCATTGGTATCCCGGAAAGCCGCGCAGCATGACGAGGCTCACCGGCCCCTGCTTCAAGAGTTCACTCAGCTTGACGGGCTTTTCATCAATGCCTGCGAGAGTGAATTCGGGAGCGGTCTCTCCGACCGCAGGCGGCTTCGCGGATTGGGCATGAACCGGTGCCGGGCCACACCACAAGACCAAGCTCAACACCGATGACGAGACAACAAACGGCCACAGCTTCATGGTCAGATTTCCTTTAGTAACGACAGATTGGCGGGGCAAGAGACGCGACTGAGATGCCTGCCCCGCTGCACGGTTACTGCGGCCATGTCTCACGCCAAAATTTTGTGAACGACTTCGCCAGGCACATCCGTGAGGCGGAAGTCGCGCCCTTGAAAGCGGGAGGTCAGCCGGGTGTGGTCGAGGCCAAGGCAATGCAGCAGTGTGGCGTTCAGATCATGGACGGGATCCCGGGCGACGTTGAATCGGTGCTCATCGGTTGCTCCGTGAGTGATGCCGGGGCGAAGACCTCCTCCCGCGACCCCATAGCGATTCGGCCAGCTTGGTTGCAAATCGAGGCGGCATCCCGCCAAATCCCCGTCTTCATCTGGCTTGGCCAGAGACCGAACCTGCCCCCCGCGCGGAAATCCTCATGCTTCGCTCCCGCCTGTTTCTCATGGTGTCTGCGCTGTCGGTGTTATCTGGGTTGATCGGGGCACACACCTTGGCAGCGGACTTGCCCGCGTTTGAATGCCGGTTTACCGAGACGCCGCCGAAGATAGATGGTGTCGGGGATGATGAGGCTTGGAAGTCGGCGCAGCTGATGGACCGGTTCGCGCTGCCGTGGCTGAAGGACAAGGCTCGGCCATCGAAGACGGCGACGAAGGCCAAACTGTTGTGGGACCGTGACGCGCTCTACTTCTTCGCGGAGTTGGAAGATCACGATCTGTTTGCCGACATCATGGAGCACGATGGAAAGACTTGGAACAACGATGTCTTCGAGCTGTTCTTCAAACCGGCTATCGAGAAGCCGGGCTACTACGAGTTCCAGGTCAACGCCGCCGGAACGACGATGGACATGTTCCTGCCCCAGCGCGGGATCACCGACTTTGAGAAGTCTGTCCGCGACGGCGACTTCCGATTTGAAGCGCGCGTCACCACGAACGGCACGCTGAACATCCGAACGGATCGCGACACGGGTTGGACCGTGGAGGGGCGGATGCCGTGGACCGACTTCCTGCGCACGGGCGGTCGTCCGGCGGTGAACGAACTCTGGAAGTTCACGCTCTGTCGCTATGACTACGCGATGGAGTTCGAGCGGCCGGAACTCTCGACCGTCGCGCCGCTGCAAGCCGCCAACTTCCATCAGCACGAGGACTATGCCGACTTGAAGTTCGTGCGGACGCGCGGCGACGACGCGGCTGCTGCTCCCTCCATCCCGCACGGGCCGTTGCCGCGACTGACGACTTCGCGTGTGGTTGGATCGCCCGAGCCACCGCTGCCGTATCGCACTGAGCGACGGTTCCCAAAACTCAAGCTGACGTTCCCGATTGCCGTCGCGCATCAACCGGGAAGCGACCGATTGTTGACCATCACGCAAGACGCTCCGTTTTCGACGACTTCGATTCGGCGGTTCGTCGATGCGGCCGATGTCTCGGAGTCCGAAGTCCTGCTCCCGGCCGATGACCGCGTGGCGTATGACCTCACGTTCCATCCGCGCTTTGCCGAGAACGGCTTCGTCTATGTCGGCCACAACCGCCCAAAGCCTGCGCCCGCCGACGACAGTGACAACGGCAAGTCCAGCGGCGACGCGAAGAAGAAGGGGGAGAAATATTCGACGGTCTCGCGTTTCACGATGAACCCGCGCCCTCCGTACGAGTTCGATCCGAAAAGCGAGGTGACGATCATCGAGTGGCTGTCGGACGGTCACAACGGCGCGGCGATCAGCTTCGGACTCGACGGCATGTTGTATGTGACCTCGGGCGATGGCACGTCGGACAGCGACACCAACCTGCGCGGTCAGGACTTGTCGAAGCTGACCGCCAAAATCTTGCGGATTGATGTCGATCATCCGGCCGCCGGGAAGACGTATTCCGTGCCGCCCGACAACCCGTTCGTCGCGCATCCAAACGCGGTCCCCGAGACCTGGGCTTACGGTTTGAGGAACCCGTGGCGAATGACCGTCGATCGTCAGACCGGTCACATCTGGGTCGGCAACAACGGGCAGGATTTGTGGGAGCAGGTCTACTTCGTTCGTAAAGGGGACAACTACGGCTGGAGTGTTTACGAAGGGAGCCATCCGTTTTACCTCGAACGCGAGTTGGGACCGACGCCGCACGTGAAGCCC
>JAYTXB010000389.1:0-3169 GCA_043743205.1 Schlesneria sp. | reverse complement strand
CTCGGCATCATTGGTAAGGACTTGGGAGCGGGCCAAGTCTCAGGCGAAACGGGCCGCGTAGTCGAAGGCTACGGCGCGGCACTCGGCCAGATGACTCAGGAAATGCTCCGCATGATGCGGGAGTCCAAAGTCCTCGTGGTCTGGCTGTTCGATGAATCTGACAGCATGAAGGACGATCAGAAGGAGATTCGCGAACGCTTCTACAAAGTCTACGAAGAACTGGGGCTTGTGCAGAAACACGAGGGCAAAACGAAGCTCTCGGACGAAGTGTTGCTCACGTCGGTCATGAGCTTTGGCAAGGGAATCTCCGAACACACTGTCCCGATGAAGCCGACCTCGAACGGCGATGAGATCAAGAAGGCCATCGACAAGATTCCCGTCGATGAAACCGGGATTGAGAACACCTGCGCCGCGATCTCGGCAGCCGTTCGCAAGTACCAACCGTTTGCCGCCCGCGCGAAACGCAAGCTCGTGTTGATCGTCGTCACCGATGAATCGGGCGACGACGGCGAACACATCGAAGAAACGATCCAACTTTGCAAGAACGCCGACGCACCGGTTTATGTCCTCGGCCATTACTCGGTGTTCGGTTATCCCTATGCCCGGACCAAATGGGTCGATCCCAAGTTCGGACTGACTCACTGGCTCACCATCAATCGCGGCCCCGAAACGCCCTATCCAGAGTGCCTACAGTTCGACGGCTTGCATGGGCGCTGGGATGTTTTCTCCAGCGGCTTCGGTCCGTATGAACAGGTGCGCATCGCCAAGCAAACAGGCGGCATCTTCTTCATGTTACCGGGCAACGAAGACAATCTGGCGGGAGCCGGTTCACTCGAACAACGCAAGTACGACCTGCTCGACATGCAAGAGTATCTGCCCGATCTCAGCTCGCGCATGGAGTACGCGAAGGACCGCGATACCAGCAAGTTTCGCGAGACTCAGTGGCAGGTCGTGTCGGCCCTCAACCCGCACAAAGACGAAAAACTGAACATGCAGGAGGTGTGGTACAGCATCGACCCGGCCGTCTTCGCCATCCAAGGCGACACAACCTTCCAGCGAGCCGTGCGCGCGATGGGGTTGCTCAACGAAGCCGTGAAGCGGCTCGATACCGTCAAGAAGCTGCGCGACAAAGAACCGTCCGAACGGTGGCGAGCCAACTACGACCTAATGCACGCGCAGTGCTTGGCCTACCGCGTGCGACTCTTCCAACTCCTGCTGTCACTCGATCAGCATCAATCGCAAAAGCCACGTCCCAAAGATGACAAGAACAATTTCTGGGACATCCACCGAACTCAAGTCTTGCTTGAGCCGACGAAAGAGCAGATCAAGCAGACCAAGGTCGATCTCGACGAACTCAAGCGTCAGAACGAACAGGCGCGAGCCGAATTTCAAGCGGTGGTCGAGAACCACGCCAAAACGCCCTACGCACAGCGTGCTCAGTGGGAGTTGCAATACGGGTTCGGAATGAAGTTCGCCGAGGTCTATCGGAACCCCAACTACGACAAACTTAATGACATCAAGCTCCCCAAACAGTGATGACGTGCGACTCATTGACGAAATTGCCCGGCCGACTTTATCGGCCGGGCAATTCCCTTCTTTGACGACCAGCGTGCGAGTGGAAACGTCACGAACAGGCCGCTAAAACCGCTGACACGTTTTGCAATCCTCGGGGAGAGACGGTCGTGATCTTTGATGCCAGCAGGCGACTCAGACGTCGGATGGAAGCTGCTCAGGGTTACTTGATGCTCGACTTGCCGGATCGCGCCCTGAAGGAACTCAATGAGATCGACGATGCAGGCGATCAGGCATTTCAGTTCCACTTGTTGCGGGGTGAAGCCCTCCGTTCCAAAGCCGACTATCGCCGGGGACTCGATGAGTTTTTGAAGGCTCACACGCTGCAACCGACCGAACTCAGCGTGCTGATGGGAATGGCTTGGTGCTACAAGCGCGTCGATCGCCTCGACCAATCCATCGACACACTTCGTCTGGCCTACGAGTCTCACGCCGAGGTTCCCGTCGTGCTCTACAACCTCGCCTGCTACTACTCATTGGCGGGTGATAAGGAGCAAGCACTGTCATGGCTGGGGCGCGCTCTCCGGATGGATCGCAGTTTCATGAAGCTCGTCCCGAATGAGACCGACTTCGATCCCCTGCGCGATGATCCCGACTTCGCTCACCTGCTCGAGCTGACGACTTAGGATCGGCACCTGAACAACTGGCGGCATCCATCCGAAGATCGAGGCGAGCCGCATGCCGTAAGGCTGCGGGTTTCCTGCGGCGATCAAGAACCCGCAGCCTTACGGCGTGCGGCTCGCCAAGGCCTCATTCCTGACCGCGCGAGGTTTAATCTTCGCCGCCCCAACGGATGGCAATCGGCAATCCGACTTTTGAAGTGCCATCCCTCGGCCGCTGGGTTAGCATGAGCCAGAGATTCCCCGTGCGGGTTCTCCGCTGCTCACCTCTCCACTCAGTTCGAGGGTTCGGTCATGTCTCACACGTCTCGTCGGTGCGGTTGGTTCGTTGGTTGTGTCGTGGTTATCTTCGTCGGCGCGATGACAACCGATCGCGTGCTGGCGGCGGAACCCGGTCTGACTTTGGCAAGTCACGTCGCGCGGGAAGCGGAGTCTCGACTGCTGGCTGGTCTGCACAAACCGGTGCAGGCCGAATGGGAGCATGTCCCGCTGGAAGAGGTTCTGTCAGCACTCGCCCAAGCGGCGGGAGCCAATCTCTGGATTGATCGTGAGATGTTGGCCGCCGATGGAATTGCCACGGATCAGTTGGTTGCCGATCTGCATCTCGGCGAAGTGACCGTCTGGCAGGCACTGCACTTCGTCTTGAAGCCGCTCGCTCTCGAATGGCATGGCTCTGAGGGACTGTTGGCCATTACCACACAAGCCCGCGCAAACGAACTGCTGGTCACACGGACCTATGACGTGCAGGCGATCGTCACAGCCCTCGAACCGCAACTCAAAAAACTGCCGCCACGGTTTCGCTCGCAATCCGGCTCTGGTTCAAATGGAGGCTACTGCGGGAGCGGTGGTTCGAGCGGAGGCGGAGGTGGTGGTGGAAATGGAGGGGCCGGTGCACCCGGGTTCTTTCGAGTTCCCGACTCCACCGAGCCAACCACAGCTTTCCACTTCGTGTTGCCTCAATTTGGCGGCGGTGTGCC
>JAYTXB010000388.1:0-10542 GCA_043743205.1 Schlesneria sp. | reverse complement strand
AAAATGGCTCTGACATTGACTGAAAAAGCGGCTGGTGAGATCAAGCGCGTCATGGGCGAGCAGAAGTTGCCCGAAGACTCGGTCCTGCGGATTGGTGTCGCAGCGGGTGGATGCAGCGGCTTCCAGTACTCGCTCGGGTTCGATACGACGACCGATTCGACCAAGGATCATGTGAGCGATCAGCACGGGATTAAGGTTGCCGTGGACAAAAAGAGTTCGCTGTACCTCGATGGCACAACGCTCGATTTCATGGATGAGTTGCATCAGCGCGGCTTCAAGTTCAACAACCCGAACGTGGTGAAGAGCTGCGGTTGCGGGAGCAGCTTCTCGGCCTGACCATCGGTTGTGAGGTGGGACGCAAACATCAGCCCGGCTTGGGTTCAAGTCGGGCTTTCTCTTTGATGGGCTGTACATTGTCCGTGTGTGTCTGGTCGAATGCCCGACTCTACGAAACAGACTGTTAAATGGACTTTCCCGTTCGACAACACGAACATAAACAAGGCCGCAAACAGGGATTCATGTCATGAACTTGAAGGGAAAGAACGTCCTCGTGACCGGAGCTTCGCGCGGGATCGGTCGTGGCTGTGCTGAGGAGCTGGGTTTGGCTGGTGCGAACGTCGCCATTAACTATCACTCGAAGCAGGAAGAGGCCGAGTCGGTGGCTGAGATCGTGCGGCAAGCGGGTGGCCGGGCGATCACGCTTCAGGGGGATGTCTCCAAACTTGAGCGGGTTGAGGAAATGGTGGCCCAGACGGCGGCGGAGTTCGGGAGCCTCGATCTGTTTGTCTCCAACGCGGTCTACAGCGACCGGCAGTTGATGATTGAAGCGGACCTCGAAGGCTTTCGTCGCACGATCGACGTGGGAATGTGGGGCGCGTTCTATGGAGTGCGTGCCGCTGCCTTGCAGATGGTTAAGCAGGGAAAAGGTGGCTCGATTGTGGTCGTCAGTTCGCCGCACGCGGTCATCCCGATCCCCACCGCTATGGCCTATAACATGGCCAAAGCGGCGATCGACCATATGGCACGAACGGCGGCGATTGAACTCGCCCCGCACCGCATTCGAGTCAACATCGTTCACCCCGGCTGGATCGACACCCCTGGCGAGCGAAAGTTCTTCACCGAGGAACAGCTCGAAGTGGGAGCCGCGAAGCTGCCGTGGAAACGACTAGGACGACCGAACGAAGTCGGCAAGTCGGTCGCGTACTTACTCAGTGACGACGCCGACTATGTGACCGGCAGCACGCTGACAATCGACGGTGGCGTGAGCCTGCCGTGGTGGTCCGGCCGGTCGGAAGGCCAGCCCTGATGGGATTTGAGAATCCGAGTTGGCCTCACGATTCCAGTGATTGGCAGACAGCCTGATATGCGGCGAGGGCATCTCGATTGGCGGCGACATCGTGAACTCGCACGATGTCGGCCTGTTGTCGAGCCAGCGCGAGCGTCACTCCGACGGTGCCGAACAACCGCTCGTCTACCTCACGCTGAATGAGCTTCTGGAGGAACCGTTTGCGGGAATGGCCGATGAGAACCGGGCGACCCAAGTTTCGGAAAGCCGCAATGCTCGACAAAATTTTGAGGTTGTGTTGAGCCGTCTTGCCGAAACCGATCCCGGGGTCGAGGACGATCCGTTCGGAAGTGATTCCGGCGGATGCGAGCGTTGAGAGTCGATCGGCGAAGTACTCGCAAATTTCGGCCACGACATCGCCGTAGTGCGGATCGGTCTGCATCGTTCGAGGAGTCCCCTGAAGGTGCATGACCGACACTCCGCAATGCGACTCGCGGCAAACATCAATCATGTCGGGATCGAATTGCAGGCCAGAGACATCGTTGACGATCCTCGCTCCCGCCCGCAGCGCCTGCCGCGCGACCTCGGCCTTCGACGTATCGACCGAGATCGGGATGCTCGTCGAACAAGAGAGCTGCTGGATGACCGGGATCACTCGACGAAGCTCTTCATCGAGTGGCACCTCGTCGGCACCGGGGCGAGTCGATTCACCACCGACATCCAAAATATCCGCCCCTTCTGCCACCAACTTCAGGGCCTGATCCACGGCAGATTGGTGATCAAGGAATTGACCACCGTCTGAAAAACTGTCCGGCGTGACGTTGACGATCCCCATGATCAACGGCGTTTGACCTAGGTCGCGCCGGAATCCCTCGAACGACCAAACACGAGTCTGCCAGTTGTTTTTCACGGTCAATCAATCCCCTCTTCAATGTGGTGGTGAGGGATCGTAGCGATTCAATTGGGCCGCAAGCGACTCATCAAATCGTCGGGCGGTGCAAGCAGTGATGGTCCCGCAAGTCCTGCAACCGGCACGATCTTCGAGCCAACCCGACGATCCTCTCAATCCCTAATCTTAAGAAAAGTTCCCCAAGTCGTTTGACATGGCAGTTCCTGCCGATATTCTCATCCGCCGTGCGGGGAAACTCGGAGCAGGTTCCCCAGTCTACTTAAAAGAATTCCTCGTGCAGAACGGTCTAGGGACAGAACTGCTGCGGGAGGTGGGTGTGCCGAGGGTCGGCCACCACGTGTTTGGTATCCGGTTTAGGATCGAAGGAGATCAGGATGAATCGTTTGTTTGGTTTGGCTTTGGCGTTTGGTGTTTTGTTCGCAATGGGTGGCGTTGCTGAAGCTCGTAGCTGCTGCAAGCCCGCGAAGGTTAAGTGCTGCAAGGCTCCGAAGACCAAGTGCTGCAAGGCTGAAAAGCAATGCTGCAACGCCGCTCCGGCTCATTGTGCCGCTGCTGCGCCTTGCGGTAGCGCTTGTGGTGCCGCCGGTGGTTGCAGCGCTGTCGCGGCTCCTGCTGCCGCTCCAGCCGCTGCTCCTCAGCCACCAGTTGAAAATGCTCCGAAGCCAGCTGCGTGAATTGTCACGCCTGCTGTGTCGCGATGAGCTTTATCGACGACACGGAGATGGTGCATCAAAAGAGGGCTTGTCGTACTCGTTGCGACGAGTCCTCTTTTTTTCTTTGGTCTCACTTGGGCATTCTGAAGAATGCCTGAGACCGAGCTTCCGATGGCAGGACGGAAAGAATCGCATTTTCGGCACACCGCAAATTCGACTTCGCCATCAAAGACTTGCGGGTGGAAATGGTTCGACCTTTCGGATCGTTCTACGGTTGGGAGAGACGACAAACACTGAGTAATCAGGGAAATCACGCGCCACGGCAGACAGATCCGCCTCTCGCAGCGGAAATCGTCCAAAGAGGATGTCATTTGTCAGACTCGGATCGTTAGTGACGAAGTCGAGATGACTCGCCTCGGACTCTCGCTGATCGATGAGAACTAACGCCGGGCGTTGCTGAACTGCGTTTTCGATCCAGCGCCGAGCATCGGCTTGCTGTCGTCGCGGATGTGCGAGCGAGTTGATCCCTCTGCTGAGACGCGGCTTCCAACCCCCGACTGGCGACAGATAGTCTCCGGCCAGCGAGAGAGCGAGTAGTCCGAACCACCAGACCTTGAGACCACCGTGACGCGAGTAACTCCACTCCGCGAACAGCCTCTGTGTGGCAGCAGCGAGCAGCAAGCACCACAGCGGCGTGGTCTCAAACACGTAGTGCCAGCCCATGATCCCCACGTACCAGTACGGGACGTGAACGGCATGCAGACTCAGAATCGCTGCCGCCACCAGTAACCAGCGGCGGTCGAGTCGCCTCCCCGAGCCAACGACAACGATCGAGGTGAAAAGGAATGGCAGCGGGTCCAGTATCCAGAGCCAACTGGCAATGCCGCGTGTGAAGGCATTGGCGGCAGCGAGCGATGGCGTGAGGTTCTCAGCCCAGCGATCATAATGTTCGATTACTTTCGGTCCGAGACTGCGTTCGCCGCGCACCACGTTGTTGAAGCCATAAACGTGGCGAGGCGTGTAGGTCTCCGTATAGAGTTGATACGGCGACTTGAGCCACTGACCGGTGATATCTCGGTTGTATGCCGCCATCACGCCCCAACCGAAGATTAACGGAACCCCCAATCCCAATAGCACCGACAGTCGTCGCGAGCCAATTGCCACCTTGAGGCTTTTCGCTTGCAAAGCCTGCGAAACGGGCTGCAACACATCACCAACAACTTGGCCCGCGGAACGATCTCCGCAAAGCAGCCACCACACCACCTCCACACCAAATGGCAGGCCGACTCCTGCCGCAGTCATCGGTCGGCAGAGCATCGCGAAGCTGAGTCCGATCCCCGCCATCGTCGCATCCCAACCAGAACGTGTTCGCCCAAGGCGCGTGATCCCGAGCAAAAACACTCCTAGACCAACCAGCGTTGGGTGGTGAGCCAGCAGCATGTTTCCGAATAGGCCGACTCCTGGTGACAACGCCATCGCCAGTGCGGCAATCGTTCCGACAAATCGCCCACCCAATTCTCGCCCCGTCCAGAAAAGAAGCAGAGTCGCGATGGCTCCCGCCCATTGAGGCCCCCAATACGGATGTCCCCACGCGACGAACGGTGCCAACCACAAACCCGCCCCTGGGTAATAGCGGCAAGCCATCCGGCCTTCATTCAGAACGTGCATCTGGTCGAACAACTCGGGGCGGACTGACGGACTCGGAAACGACAGCCGTGCCGCCAGTAAAGTTTTGGCTTGAAAAAGATAGCTGAACTCATCGTGGTAAGCCGGAGGCAGGTCTCCGATCCGCGCGGCGATCCCCGAACTAATCGACCACGAGACTCCCGCAAACAGCAATGCAAGCAACCAATCGGTCGCCAAGCTTGGTCTCGAGGTGGCAACTCCCGGCGGAGGGCGTTGCGCGGCAGACCCACTTCGACCTGAACGCGAAAGCATCACCGCCACTGGAACCATCGCTAGCCAGAGAAATTGTGCGGTGGCCAGACTTGGCTCCCATTCCGCAATCAGACCGAGCATTGCGACAACGCACGTGACCAATCCACAGGACCAGCCGACAACTTGGACCTGCCAAGCGACGTGATCACGCGGGAGTTCAGAGGCAGAACCAGTTGCCATCGACATCAGAAATGAACGCCTTTCCAGTGAAACTACTTTTAGTCCTGATCGGCTGGCTTACTGCCCTCAGACGGAACGGAACTGAACAGCAGGGCTTTGGGGTACGTTGACAATATCTAACTCAAGGAACGACAAGTGAGATTTTGTCAAATCTTTGGATGCGGGGAACTTGAGTACGGCTAAGTTGGTGGTATCGGTGGGGTGACGATCGCAAGAATCTAAACCGCCTCTGCGACAGAGGTTGACCTCGCGCTCGAAACTCAATACGCCCGCGATCTGCAGCGTGTGTTCTCGATTTAATGCACAACAGAGCAGTCACAAGCCCCGCACTCCCATCGGCACGCAATCCAGCGCCCGTTTGCACTTCGCACGGCCAAAATTGAGACGTTTGAATGTCGCCCTGTTTCGCCAGAATTTGGCAGTTTCAGCGCCACACTCGCACTGTGGCAGGCTGCAGCGACAGCCCACGCGAGGTATCGGTGGCTACGTATTTGTTTGTTTCTCCTATTTCCAACCAAGACGACCAGTGACGAAGTTGAGGCAAAAACGCAGCCAAATCATGGCGTGACTCCAAGTACATTCCGGTTAGAGGGTGACTGAGTTCCGTTGAAACGCCGCCTCGCGGAGCAAATCTTCCGCGATCCACAATCCTCAAAAAATCCCGATTCAAATCCGAGACCTCGCAAGATTCATCCTAGGCTTGACGGGTCGATGCCTCGCGCTCATGATGCCGCCCGCTCGCGAAGGCCGGAGTGGCGGAACTGGCAGACGCGCTGGATTCAAAATCCAGTGAGGTTTACCCCTCGTGTGGGTTCGAGTCCCACCTTCGGCACCTTCTTGGCAGTTGCCTCCCGATTTGATTGGTTCCCAATTGGGGACAACTGCACTCAAGACCCCTGTTTCACAGGGGTTTTTTGTTTTCCGGAGCTGAAAGTAGAGTTTTACCAGGTCGCTCCCGACCGCCCCGCTTGCTCACAGCATTCTTTCATCCCGGAGGCCGATCATGTTCTCACGCCTCGTTTCATTGGCGGTGCTGTTCGCGTTGATCGTGCTGGTGGGAGCGGCCTTCTTTCAAGTCCTCCTTCCGTTTCTGTTGCCATTGTTTTTGGCGGCGGTATTGGCCGTGATTTGCCAGCCGTTGCAGCGTTATTTCTTGGCAAAAACGGGAGGGCGAGCGGCATGGGCGGCAGGACTGACTACGACGGCGTTGATGGCCATGTTGGTGATTCCGCTGGCCATCGGTACCTTCATCGCCGCCGTGCAGTTTCGCGACATTGCCGATCAGTCGCTCGGACGTGACTGGCGTGATGGACTCGATCTCCTATGGTCGCGGCTAGTCACAATGGAGCTGGGATGGCTCAGTCCCTATATCCCCGGAGGAGTCCGCGATGAACAGTTGGTGGAGTTCAAAACGGAGCTATCCAAGAGCCTGCAATCCATAGCGACAATGCTGGCCGGACGGACGTTTGGCTATGCCACGTCCGCGTTGGGCATGTTCGCTTCCTTGGCGGTTTCGGGAGGAATGTTTGTGACCGCGCTCTATTACTTCCTAGCAGACGGTTCGGCGATCCTGACTACTGTCGAGGAACTGCTGCCAGTGCCGGTCGAATACCAGCGTCGGTTAGCAGACAAATTTGCCACGGTCGTTCGAGCGGTGGTGACGGCTACGTTTCTAGCCGCTTTGGCACAGGGGCTAGCGACAGCATTGGCGCTCCAAGTTTGTGGATTCGGCCATTTTGGAGTGCTACTGGTGATCGGTTCGATCGTGTCGCTGATCCCAATGGCGGGAGCGTGGATGGTTTGGGGACCGTTCGTCGTTTGGTTGGCGTTGCACGGGAACTGGTTCGCGGCGATCGGTCTGGCAATTTGGGGACTGGCTGTTGTGGGGATGCTCGACAACGGAGTGAAAATGTACGTGCTTCAAAGCAATGCCGACCTGCATCCGTTGCTGGCGTTCATTAGCGTCATTGGGGCTTTACAGGTCTTGGGATTGTGGGGCATCTTCATCGGGCCCATTGTTGCCTCGTGCCTGTTCGCTCTGATCCAAATTTTCAACGAAGAATTGCAAATGCTGGCCAAGGAACGAGAGTTGGCGGCAGCAAGTCTTACAACAGCCACTGCCTCGGCGATCGCCCCCTCCTCGACTCCGGTCAACACAAACGTTGCCGTAAACGAGAACGATCCTACTGCAAAGATCACTCCGAGATCGACTCCCGCAGTTACGACTCGACCACGGAAGTCTGATCGTGGGCGAAAGCGGTGAACCCGCGAGAACGGACTCGCGGTGCCAAGCCACGAAACGTCGCATCCTCGATTGAATCAGGATGCAATCGAGAGCTTCGGAAGGAGAACGGACTCGACAGCGTTTGAGTTCTTTCGTCAGCGCAATGAGACTCAAGAGTGAACTCACAAAACATCTTGCGGCCTTTTGTGGATTCAGATACCCCTCCATCCCGCTCCGATGATGTGGTCTGAGGTCGGGTGGAAAGCTCGGTTCTCATGGAGACACGGATGTCCGACAGCAAGTCACGACGGCGCTCTTCGCAACGAAGCAGTCGTCATCGTCAGGACTTTGCTGCAGACGTTTTGAATGACAACAGTGCATCCGCGCGTTCCTTATTCGAGACGGCGAGCGACGCGTGCTTCTGGATCACCTTCGTCGGCATGGCGATCGGCTTTGGTGGTCGCGCGGCGATTGGTCAACTCGTCATGGTGCTCGGGGCCACGGCCACGATGGCATGCTGGTTGTTACACGAGATCACATCGTCCAAGCCTCGCTACCGTTGGTCGGGAAGCGAATGGTTGTGGTGTGCTGGTATCGTCGTGGGGCTGACTCAGATCGTCCCTCTCCCCGGTGATTGGTTGCTCTTCCTTTCACCTCGAATGTCCGAAATTCTGCCGATGTGGTTTGCCAAGGACCGCGCATCCCTGTTTGCGAACTCGTGGACACGGCTTTCGCTAGCTCCTTCCGAGACTGAGTCCGGTTTGGCCACGTTCATTGCCTATGCACTTCTGTTTGTCGTGCTGTTTCAGCGACTCAAGACGGTTCGCGATGTCGAACAGATGATGAGCCGTGTCGCGATTGTTGTCATCCTGATGATGGTCTTCGCACAGGCTCAATATTGGGCTAGCAACGGGAGTTTCTTTTGGCTGATTCGCCATCCCTTCGTGGCGACAGATGCTGTTCCTACCGGCTCCTTCACGAATCGCAATCATCTGTCGCAGTTCCTCGCGATGGGAATTGGCCCGTTGATTTGCCTGATCCTGCGACGGATGCAGCAGCAGGATTCAGGGGAGGAAACATCGAGCCGCTTGCCGCGCGAACTGCATCTTGCAACGTTGCTCTTCTGGTTTGTGGGGCTGTCCGGAACCGTGCTAACAATACTGATGACTTGGTCGCGCGGCGGGTTGCTAGCGGTCACGTGCGGCTTGTTCGTCAGCGTTGGAATGATGTGCCGCTTGGGACTGTTGTCGATCAAGCTCTTCGGGGGGCTGGTACTGGCCTGTGCTGCCGTGGGGATTGTGTTCTACTTCAACGGCTACGAAGCGCTGTCGGCCCGACTGGAGAGCAATAACACAGGTCGCACCGAAATTTGGCAGGCCAACGTGGCGGTGGCTCAAGACTTCAAAGTGCTGGGCACCGGAGTTGGCACTCACGCAGACGCGCACTGGTTGCAATTGGATGTCGCCGAAAGTTTTAACGGCGAGTTTACTCACGCTGAAAGCGGCTATTTGCAGGTCGCTTCGGAAACCGGACTGACGGGAGTCGCGCTGGCGTTCCTGTTCATCGGTGTTGCAACGCGTTGGTGCTGGCGCGCCTTCGGAAATTCCGACCCGCGAGTTCAGGCGCAGGCGGTCGCGGTTTCAGCAAGCTTGGCGGTGAACCTGATCCACGCCATCGGGGACTTCTTTTGGTACACGCCTTCTTGCATGTTGCTGCTCGCCATCCAACTGGCGGGCGTATGCCGCTTACAACGTCCTACCTTCGACACCGATGACACCTCCAACTCCCCGTCCACGCCGCGCGGCTTGTTCCTGCTGACCGGTTGTGGGCTGGCTGCGGCAACCGTGTGGATGTTCGATCAGAAGTGGTCACCCGCCATCGCGGAACCGGATCGAATGCAGTACTTGGCAGCGAAGGTCAGTGCGCTGAAAAATCAGCTGGGCGAAGAGGATCGCTTGGCAATGCTTCGAGTCAAAATCAAATCAGCCTTGTCGGCCGCCAAGCTCGACCCTCGGAACTCGAGGCTCCAAGAAGAAGCGGCCGCCGCATGTTTGGAATTGTTCAACCTCCGCCAGGAGAAGTCTGAGAATCCGCTGGCCTTCGCTCAAATTCGGGATGCAGTCAAAGCCTCCGAGTTTGAGTCTCAGCAGGCGCTCCGAGACTGGCTGAAGATTGCGGTCGGGAGCAATCAAAAATTGCTGTACACCGCCCGCACGTTTCTCAAGCGAGCGTTGGCATCGTCGCCGTTGCGATCGCACTCATACATCATGCTGGCCGAACTGAACTTCTTGGAACCAGCTGGCGCAGACTTTGAGCAGCAGAGCTTCGATCAGGCCTTACGGCTGCGCCCCAAAGATCCCGACACGCTGTTTTCTGTCGGCAGGAACATGATGCTTTCGGGCGACTTGGACGGTGCGCTCGTTCATTGGAAGGAGGCGTTCCATCGCAGTTTGCGTTTGCGAAACCAAATGACGGAGTTACTGACGGCGCAAGTTGATCCGGATTTTTTTCTGAACAAGCTGGACGCAGACTGGCAGTCGCTCGGCTTTGTCGTGACAGCCTACGAGAAATCGGGACGGACGGACGACGCGCAAACGGTTCGACGGATTTTCATTGAGCGCGGGCTGCAAAAACTCAAGCAACCGCTATCGAATGAAGAGATCGAGTCGATTCTCACCCCACTCAACGAGGCTTACCTCGCCCAAGCTGATGCTGAGCGCGCCATTCGGTTGCTAATGAAATTTGAGAAGCGGATGCCTGACAACTTTCGCATTCGATACCTGTTGGGCAGCGACCTCTACAATCAGCACCGGTTAGTGGAAGCCGCTGAGTTCTTGGAATGGTGTGCGAGTCGCGAACCCGAAGATCGCTGGCTACAGCAGGTCGCATCCGAATCAATTACTGCGCGACTCAAAAGTCCCGCTGCGGCACGCAGCCAGCGCGTCGCGCAGCAAGTGGGACTTGAGGAGTAGCGATACCGACATGTTCGGTTGGTCAGCGTCGTTCGGCGCGGCCCCGCGACATCGCTCGGCGCGGGTCTCCCCAGCCCGCGCGAAACCGCTGACTTAGGGTCTCGACTTCGACTCGCACTTCGCGCCGTCTTCACCGACGAGCGAGAAGCGGGGAGATATCAGCCCTCCAGCTCTGAGCCGTTTCTTGAGTGCAAACTTGCACTGAAACGGATTTTCTTCAACACGTGCAGCAGCTTGATGCGGCTTCTGCCGGTCACTTCTTCACCCGATGGCTGGCTTAGGCAGGTTCTGCCGGTTCAACGAGTTGCGTCGATTTCCTAAGCCCCTTCGTCTGGACACGACTTTGCGATTCCCTTATCTACCGCGCGACTCACTCTCCC
>JAYTXB010000387.1:0-25055 GCA_043743205.1 Schlesneria sp. | reverse complement strand
GAACACATCAGCCGGAACGCGCTAGCGTCCGGTTCTCGTAGTTCTCAGCAAACCGGACGCTAGCGCGTTCCGGCTAATTTCTAAAACAAGTGCCATTGGCCTCACGGCACCCGGCTCACCTCGTTTCGACATTTGTCGGATAACGTCAAACAGGCTCCACGTGCGATCAGGCGGTGACGAGTTGAATGGCTTCGCTGCGAGAATTGACGAGCGGCCAGATCTTGTCGAACTTCGCGATCTCTAGCACTTCGCGACCGACTTCCGAGGCGTTGCAGAGTGCGATGTGACCGTTCACCGCCGAGAGATCGTTCCAGAGGATGCGGATCGCTTCCAACATACTCGATCCGAAGTAGGCTGCGGCGGCGAGATCAATCACCAGCGCGGTGCGCTTTCCCTCGCGCAGCTCCGTGCGGACCTCTTCAAGTTCCTGCAAGACGGCGTTATCGGCGAGACTGCTCACCACGCCGAGCAACTCGACGATGAGGACCGGCCCCACAGTGGACGTTTTGAAAAGCTTGGGTTCTTTCATCGGGCGATTCCTTGAACTCGTTCGATCGCGGGCGACTTACGACGTTTGACCATCGTGACTTCATTACCCACGGCGTTGTACTTCACCTCATCCATGAAGGTCTGCATCAGCAGCAGACCTCGACCGCAGGGGCGTTCCAAGTTGGCAGGATCGGTCGGATCGGGGAGCGAGCTGCGATCGAAGCCCGGACCCTCATCGCGAATGCAAAACTCAGCTTCCTCGGGCGAAAAACGTGCCGAGACGCGAATCAGGCGTTGGGAATAAGGAGCCAACTCTGTTCGCTCGCGTGCCAAGTCGTAGTAGGCCCGGTGATCGATCTCACGCAGCGATGAACTGACTTCGAGGTTGCCATGAAAACTGGCATTGGTGAGTGCTTCTTGCAGCGCGACTCCCGTGCGGACTCGATCAGCTTCATCACAGACACCGACGATCGCCGAACACTCTTGGAGGTAATGGACGAGCGATGCGATCAACTCGTGATCGTTCTCAATGGCGAACTGAACATGCTGCTCGGTGATCCGTCGCATCAAACGAATCCGGCCGCGATCTTCGCGTGCCACGGAGAACACCTGCCTCACGGTATCGGCGAGCTGAAAACTGAGCATCCGCTTGGGAACATAACTGGACGCTCCAGCCTTCAACGCTTGAACAGCGATGTCTTCGCTCCCGCGTGAGGTCATCAGCACGACGGGAACGATGGGATATGTCTTGCGCATCACGGCGACCAATTCGAGGCCGTTCAGTTCCGGCATGTCCAAGTCGGTGATGACCATGTCGGGAACATGCAGCTCAATTTTGACGAGCGCATCGCTGCCATCGACGGCGTACTCGATGTTCAGCTCGTCGAGTTGACTCAACAAACCGCCAGCGCGAAGTCGATCCGTGGAGGAGTCATCCACGATCAAAACGGTAGGCATGGTATGGTCCTCTTTCAGGATGCGGGGCTGAGCCATTGAAGTGTAAAAGTGATGATTCAGATAGTGACGCCTGCCCGTCTTGAGTTCAAGCGGTGTTGCATTTCGTCCAAAGCGGGACGCACGATTTCCGCGATCTGCACGATGACTTCGGGGGTGATGGCGATGTTGCCAGATTTGACGGTCAGCTCCAATTCT
Source organism: Schlesneria sp. (assembly GCA_043743205.1). Classification (GTDB taxonomy): domain Bacteria; phylum Planctomycetota; class Planctomycetia; order Planctomycetales; family Planctomycetaceae; genus Schlesneria. Next base: position 23,414 of record JAYTXB010000387.1, on the reverse strand, counting down.
TCGACCGGATCGGCGGACGCCACACCGAATGTGCGGAGCGCGCTCTTCAGTGTGTGAGCCGCACGCTGGAACCGCTTCCATTCTCCAGCCGCCGCAGACACCTGCATTGTTTTCAACAGTTGTGGTCCCTCTTCCAAGAACGCACCGATGACTTGGTCGAGCAGGTTCTGGTCGCCATTAACCGCATGATTGGCGACTTTCCAATCGACAAGACTCGGGCCTGTTGCCGCTCCATTCGCATTGATGCTAGTCGTCCGTTGATCCATCGGAGCGGCTGCTCCCGAAATCTCTTCGATCTGTCGGAACAACAGATCGGCCCGGATGGGCTTCACCAGATAGCCGTCCATGCCGACTTCAAGGCACCGTTCGCGATCCCCCTTCATGGCGTGGGCGGTCATCGCGACGATCGGCAGATGCAGGCCCGAATCACGTTCGCGGGCGCGGATTGCCAGTGTCGCGTCGAGACCATCTAACTCCGGCATCTGCACGTCCATCAGAATCAGGTCGAACTCCTTTTCACCCGACAGTTTGACCGCTTCCTCCCCGTTGTTGGCCACTGTGACCGTGTGACCCCAACGCTCCAGCAGGCCGATCGCCAGCTTCTGGTTAATGAGGCTGTCTTCGGCCAGCAGGATCGATCGCGGTCGCGACGCCAGTTTCTTCGGTGTGCTGGCTTTGGCCGGTGCTGCAATCGCGTGAGCGTCGGCTCCGACCGCCAGCACGATCGCGTCGAGCAACTCCGACTGCTTGATCGGCTTGATGAGGTACGCGGCGATCCCGAATTGCTCGCACTTTGCCAAATCCTCCGAGCGATCGGCCGAGGTGAGCATCATGATCATCGAACCACACAGTTCGCGGTGGGATTGAATGCGCTCGGCCAGCTCGAAGCCATCCTGCACGGGCATGTTCGAGTCGGTCAGGATCAGGGCGTAAGGAGTCCCCGCACGCGACATCCGTTCGAGTTCCTCCAGCGCATCGGCCACGCTGGAGACGGCCAGCGGGTGCATCGCCCAGTTGGTCAGCATCTCGGTCAGAATGCGGCGATTCGTGCTGTTGTCATCGACGATTAGAACACGCAGTCCGCAGAGCATCGGCGGATGAATCGACGTGGCCGTGGCCACACTCTCGGCACTGGCTCGCCGATACCACGCGGTGAAGTGGAACACGCTGCCGCGCCCGACCTCACTCTCGACCCAAATGTTCCCCTCCATCAACTCGACGAGACTTGACGCGATCGCCAGTCCCAGTCCCGTCCCGCCGTAACGCCGCGTGGTTGTCGTGTCGGCTTGCTCGAACGCCTCAAAGATCGTGTCGAGCTTGTTTTGCGGAATGCCGATCCCGGTGTCTTGCACGCGGAAGTGCAGTTCGAGGCTGCCGTTGATCTGTTGCTGCATCGCCACGTCGAGGACCACTTCGCCGACTTCCGTGAACTTGATCGCGTTCCCCACGAGATTGATGACGATCTGCCGCAATCGGTGCGGATCGCCCGCAATGGCGAAGGGGACATCCGGAGCGACGTGACACGCCAGTTCGAGTTGCTTCCGGTGAGCACGCAGCGCGAGCGACTTCATCGTGTCGCCCAAAACTTCGCGCACGTTGAACGGGACTTCTTCGAGGCTCAGTTTGCCCGCTTCGATCTTCGAGAAGTCGAGAATGTCGTTGATGACCGCCAGCAGTGACTCGCCCGATTCCTGCACCATTCCGAGATATTCGCGCTGCGTCGGTGTCAACTCGGTGTCGCGAACCAACTCGGTCATGCCGATGACGGCGTTCAGCGGTGTTCGAATCTCGTGACTCATATTGGCGAGGAAATCGCTCTTTGCGCGACTGGCTGCTTCAGCTTCTTCCTTCGCCCGGCGCATCGCCTCTTCCGCCTTCTTGCGCGCGGTGATGTCAGACGCGATCCCCAAAAAACCCTCGATTTGTTGATCGCGATCCAGCCGTGCTGTGATGACGAGATTAACGGTGAGGTGCTTCCCGTCCTTACGCACGTAAGTCCACTCCCGCTCATCGTGCTGTCCCTGACGAGCGCGTTCGACGAAGACCTCGAAGCCCTGGATGGAGCGACCAAACTCGAGCGACAGTTCTTCGCTTCGCTTCTGGACTTCGCTCTCCAAATGAAAGAGGGCGAGCGTTTGCTGGCCGACCATTTCGTCGGCCGTGTATCCCAGCATTCGCTCCGCGCCAGTGTTGAAGACATCAATGAGGCCGTTCATGTCGGTGGCAATCACGGACATTTGCGTGGCCGCATTCAGCACCGCTTGCAGTCGGGCCTTGGTCTGATGCAGTTCAATCTCGGCCTGCTCCTTTTCGGTCACGTCCGAGAAGATGCCCTGCACGCCAATCGGATTGCCTGCCACATCGTAGACGGGGGTCTTCACGACGTGCGTAAACCGACGTTCGCCGTTTGCGGCTTCAAACTCTTCGGTCGTTTCAAAGTTCTCACGCGACTCGACCACGCGCCGATCGTCGGCTCGATATTTCTCGGCCAGGTCACGCGGAAAGAAGTCGTAGTCGGTGCGATTGAGAACCTCATCCAAGGGACGACGGAAAGCTTCGCAGAGAAGCCGATTCGCAAACGTGACTCGGCCTTGCAAATCTTTCCGAAACATCGCCATCGGCAACGTCTCCACGAGCGACTGATAGAACGCTTCGGACTCCATCAACGCTTGCTCGACCTTGCGCCGCTGCGACTGTTCGTCGATGTACTGCGACCGCAAATTTCGGATCTCTTCGCTCGCCGCTTCGAGAGCTTCGACCAGGTCTGAGGAACGATATGTTCGCTCCGTCAGCGTTCCGTCATCCGCGATCGTCACTTCGTGCGGGTCCGAGTCATTCAGATCGACCTGCTGAACCAACGACTTCACTTTTGCCAGAATTTCGTCCGGCGAACGGTCGCGAGATACGAAGCCGCTCACGCCTGCCGAAAGGCTCGCGAGCAGGCCCGACACTTGGCCGAAATCGACCAGCGTCAGCACGGGAACTGCGAGCGACTCGCCGCAACGTGGCAGATCATCCAGAATTCTTAGGTCGCGATCACCCACCAGCAGCAGCTCAATCGAATGAGTTGCCAGTTCACCAGCAATCTCGAAATGCGACACCCCCTTCGCACGAACGCCACCCTGTGTCAGCACAGTGACCAACGCTTCACGCCGTGTGGAATCGCTTTCAAGCACCAGTAGTCGCGACATCTGATGATCCTCAATACGATGAGAGTTGCTTTGGATGAGTTGTATGTCAGAGAGAAGCGGTCTTCGCTTAATTCGACTGACTCAGTAGTCCAAATGTAGGGTGGGCACTGCCCACCAATCCGCGATCCGTTGTGGTGGGCGATGCCCACACCCCATGAAGTCAGACAGTCGAATTATTCCTGGCGCGGGGGCCAGTGAGACGTTTGCCTCGTTTATACCCCGCGCGGCATTGAGATGAGACGCTTAGCCGCAATGCCAACGGCGTGCATGCGATCAATGCTTCGCCCGCGTCCGCACCCACCCCGTTGGCGTCGGGGCTAAACGTGGAAACGTCTCCATTCGAACCGCGTGAGGTTTAACGCCCCTGAGATTTCAGAGGCACGTTCGACCAGTCGCGTCGCATTGTGTCGCGAGGTTTCTCCAACCGCCAGCCCGTCTTAGCTCCGCTGCGCGGGAGGGGAGATCACTCACCGCACAATAACCTCGCGGCAGGAATGCCCCGCAAGGTTTGCCCGTCTGCCACAACTCATCCGTCTCATCCATCTTCGCCGGATGAGACTGGCCTGACAGCGGCGTGCATCGAGTTTGATCGAAATGGGGGTCGCCTCTCCCGGTTGACGATCGCCTCGCACGTCTCCCACAATCGTCCGGCTTGAGGCGTACTGTTCTCATCATGGTAATGAGCCTACGTGAGGACGTCCCACCGCGTCTGTTGCTCAGTCTGTTTCTGTTTCGGAGTCTGCCAATGTCTCGTTGTGTTGTGGCGCGCGTGAAGCCCGCTGCTTGGTTTTGGTCGATGGCTTGTGTGTTGCTCTGCGGTTGTCCGATGGGCTCACGACCTGCGGCCCCCGTGGGCAGCGTCACTCCGTTCAAAGGCCAGGAGGTCGAACTGCTCGTTCCGCAGGCGTTAGGACTGCCGACAACGTGGGATGTGCTGCTCCAGGAATGGTCGTCCCAATCGGGAGCGACCATCCGTTGGAATGAGTACACGCCTGACCAAGAGCCAACGTTGGGAACGCAGCTGCAAGAGCCAACCGGTTCCGGCGGGCGCGTCGTGCTGTTTCCGATATCGCGGCTGAGCGAACTGGATCGCGGACTCGCACCGCTCGATTTTCGAGGCGACTCGGGATTCGATACCAAGGATTTGTACAAGGGACTGCGCGAGCGCGTCATGTCGCGTGAGCGGCTGCCGGTGGCGATTCCGATCGCGGCACCAGTTTTGGTCTGTTACTTCCGTCGCGATCTGCTCAAGACTGCGGGATTGAAGCCGCCAGAAACATGGGAGGAGTACCAGGGACTGCTCGACACTCTCGATCGTTGGGCACCGGGTTTGACGGCGGTTGAGCCACTCGGTCCAGAGCATCGGGCCACGTTGTTTTTCGCGAGATCACTCGCGTTCGCGAAGCATCCCGAGAACTACTCCGTCTGGTTCGATCTGGAGACGAGTGAGTCGCTGCTGCAATCGCCGGGCTTCGTGGAAGGCTTGGCTTCGTCACGACGCGCATGGCAACGCATGGCTCCGACCATTGCCGAGCAGACACCCGCGACGTGTCGTCGCGCGATCATCGAAGGCCGCGCCGCGTTGGCGATTGGTTACGAACCGGCCAATGCTGATCGCGACTCACCGCGAATCGAGCGCGCGGCGGGGATCGACATCGGCGTCTGTCGGCTTCCTGGAACGAAGAAGACGTTCAATCGGAACTCGCAGCGCTGGGAAACGTCTCCCGGTGGCCGCGTTCACGCGCCGGGACTTTGCGGCGCAACGGGCCTCGCACTGGGAATTTCGCTCCCCACGAGTGGCTCGAAGGATGTCGCCGCTTGGAATATCGTGGCCACGCTCGCCGAGTCGCAGTTCGAGTCCGCATGGTTGACGCTCCCGAAGACTCCGTGCCGCGAGTCTCAAACCGGCAACGCCCCCACATGGAACGAAGACGGTCTGACTGCGGAAGAGGCGAGTCAGTACGTCGATGCCGTGGCTCAAACTCTGCGCGACCCTCAACTCGTCGCCAACTTTCCGGTCCCTCAAGCCGCCACGTTTCAAACCGCCGCCACGCGATTCGTCACCGCAGTGTTGTCGGACGGAGATCGCGCCGCCGAAGAGTTGGCGCTGCTCGACGAGCAGTTCGATCGCATTACTAAAGAAGCGGGCAAGGAGCTTTTTCGAGCTGCGTATCGCCGCGGCCTTGGCTTGGCCGACCCGTCGCAGTTGGCCCGGCCAACGGATCGGTAGCGATCAAACAAGCAGTCTCGTGGGGGGGGAGGCGGACTCGTACACCAATCAGGCGATCGGCAAGACTTTGGGTCAATCAAATGCTGCCGCTCGCATTGACCGCCGCGTACGCCTCTCGACTGCGGCTAATCAAGTACCCGCCCCCATGAATTGTTCGGATTAACAGACTGTGGCACTCCGCCATTCGTGTTGACGCGCGGCGGAGACACACTGATCGGTTCCATAACACAAGAATCGACACGTTTGGCGGAGAACCCAGACGGGGAATTGCCGAACTTCAACTGCTGGCACTACGGTAGTGACGGAGCGAGCCGAGGAACACGGCTCGGGATGCCATGAAGGTCACTCCCGAGGCGAGGAGTGTGATGCCGGAAAGCCAACTCGGTTCGAGTGACTTTCCTAACAGAACGCGCGCGGGGACGGTGACGACGAGGAGGATCGGCAAGACGTATGAGAACACGAATCGCACGATCTCACCCGTGGGCGATCCGCTGTAGATGCTGCTTGGGTAGCGTGCGAAGATCGTGACGTAGAACCAAAAATCGAGCAGTCCTTGGTTGCGTCCGAAGAAAATGCTGAGCGACGCCAAGCCGATCATCAGGCTGTAGAAGAACATCACGGCCGCTGCGACCAACAGCACATACAGCACGACCGCGATCACTTCGACCGGGCGACCCGCTTGAACAACCGAATAGCCCAGTAGTCCGAGCGCGAAGGCCATCTGTGAGACCATCGACAGTTCGAGCTTTTCCAGGGAAACCAGAAACTGTGTATCGATCGGCTTGAGCAGCGCGAAGTCGAGATCGCCGGTGCGGATCAGCTCGCTGAACCGAGCGCAGTTTGGCATGAAGCAGGCTTCGACGATGGAGTTGACCAGCATCCCCGTCGCCATGAATCCGAAGTACTCGGCCCGCGACCAGTCGTTGATTTGCGGGACTCGCCGGTAGATCAGGTCGAACAGCAAAATCTGAACGCCAAACCAAAAGCCGCGCGTGACGAGCGTGATGAAGAAGTTGCCTCGAAACGACAGCTCCCGCACGAGGGCGTTGCGAAAGAATGTGGCCAACACGCGGCCATACCGTGCCACTGACATGGGTTTGGTTCCTCGATCACGATTCACTGCCAGTCGCGTCAGTTCAGGTAATCGACGCCACGCGAACCGGCTCGGATTTCACCGACCACCCAATTCGGACTGCCCGCTCGCGTCAGTTCGTCGCGCACGGCGGCCACATTTTCAGGCCGCACGATCAGCGTGAAGCCGATCCCCATGTTGAAGACGTGGAACATCTCATCGCGGTCGATGCCCCCCAGCTTTTGCAGCCACGTAAACGCGGGCGGAATTGGCCACGCCAAACGATCAATCGCGAGGCGGCAGGTCTCGGGAAGCAGCCGTTCGATGTTGTCCTTCAGTCCGCCGCCCGTGATGTGAGCCAGTCCAGAAATGACGGAGTTCGGACGCTGAGTCTTCAGCACGTTCAGAATCAACTTGGGATAAAGCCGAGTCGGTTCGATCAGGACTTCACCCACGGTGCGACCGAGTTCGGGGACATGCTGATCGACCGTCAGTCCGGCGATTTGAAAGACGACCTTGCGGATCAGGCTGTAACCGTTCGAGTGAAACCCACTCGAAGGGACGCCGATTACAACGTCGCCGGGACGAATGCTCTGTCCGTCGATGAGTTGCGTGCGTTCGGCTACTCCCACACAGAAGCCCGCCATGTCGAAGTCTTCACCCGAATAGATGTCGGGCATGATCGCGGTCTCGCCGCCGAGCAGAGCCGCTCCACATTCGACGCAGCCATCGCTAACACCCTTCACCAGCGACGCGATCAGGTCGGGGTTGTCCTTGCCCAGCGCGAGGTAATCGAGAAACAGCAGCGGCTCTGCCCCAAGGCACAGCACATCGTTGACCGACATCGCCACGAGGTCGATGCCGACGGTATCGAACCGTTTGACCTGCTGCGCCACCTTCAGCTTCGTCCCAACACCGTCCGTCCCCGAGACCAATACGGGGTCGTCATAGGTCGGTTGGCCGGGGCGGCTGGTCTTGTTGAGTCGCATCAGTCCCGCAAACGCATCCGCCAGTGGAAGGACTCGCGGTGTGTGAGTTCGTTGCATCAATGCCGGTAACCGACGCATTGCCTCGTCGTACAGTTCCAGATCGACACCAGCGGACTTGTAAGTGACGTTCGACATGCGTGGGAATCTCGTCTCAGGATCGGAACCGGGGCTGCTGCGGGGCGGGATCATAACGCTCGACTCGACGATTTTCATTCGGTGCGGTCGAGTTGCATCGAGCTTCCGGCAGACATACCTTTCCTTCGCGACCCAACGAGCGTGGAGTGAGACGATGAGCGATCAACCTTGGTATCAAGACGGCCTCCCATTTACATGTACTCAGTGCGGCGACTGCTGCACCGGCGAACCGGGCTATGTCTGGGTGAGTGACGAAGAGATGCAGCAGATCGCCAATCACCGAGGGATCAGCATCGGTGAGTTCCGGATCAACCACACGAAGCTCGTCGGTGGCAGAATCTCACTGCGTGAGTTCCCTAACGGCGACTGCACCTTCTTCGATGGAGCCACTCGAAAATGCTCGGTCTACTCAGTCAGGCCAGCCCAATGCAGAACTTGGCCGTTTTGGAGCTCGAATCTCGAAAGCCGCGAGGCATGGGATGCCGTGACTTCGATCTGTCCCGGCGCTGGCTGTGGCAATGTCGTTCCGCTCGTGCAAATCCAGACGCAGGCAGCCGTTATCGACATTTGACAGTGATCTGATCCTGTCAAGACTCGCTCCGCCATCAACCCGCAGCGTCAGCAAGGACGTATTCTTCGATCCGCTCGTCCATGCTGCTCGATTGTTGAGTACATCGGACGCAAGTGATATTTGAATAACGATTTAAATCGTCGCGACGTGCGGTTTTTCGACTCGGAGCGACCATCGTCCAGTCGCCTCGTGAGAAACTCGCCCTCACCTCGTTAAAGTTTTCCACCTTTGACGAGTTTCCCGAAAGTTTCGGTTGTATGAGGCCGATAAACCACAACGTACCAACTTCGCGCATGGTCGCGTTGAAGGCACGGAAGTGGTGACGCTGGCGGAAATGAGCAGATTCCCGTGAGTCGTCTTCAAGTTTGTTGAGTCGCTGCTTGACATTTTCTCTTTTTCGGAACTACAGTTGAGTCATTCCGTGGCAACACAAGTCTGTCGGGGGCAAGCTCTTCGACTCAGAACGGGAGACTCAAGTCGTGACCAAGAAAGAGATCGTCAAAGACATTTCCGAGGCCATTGGTCTGACTCAACTCAAGACCAAAGAGATCGTCCAAAAGACGTTCGACGCGATCGTCAAGACGCTGGTTGAGGACGGCAGAATCGAGCTGAGAAACTTCGGTGTGTTTGAAGTGAAGAAGCGGGCGGCGAGGAAAGCTCGCAATCCGAGAACAGGTGATAAGGTCTTTGTGCCTGAGAAGTTTGTGGTGACGTTCAAGCCAGGCAAAGAGATGGAAGAAAAAGTTCGGCTGATGGAAGAGGCAGCAGCGAAGGTTGCCACCATTCAACCGAAGTCAGGCGAAGCAAGTCCTGCGACCGAGGGAGTTCCCCCGGCCAGCAACGGATGAACGGCCGGCGATTTCCGGTCGGGCATCGAGTGCAAATGAGTCATGGAGTGCGAGGCGCATCGCGGCGACCTCGCCGTGGCATGGAGGCCATCATGCGGAATCGGCTTTACGTCGGCATCATGCTGTTGGTTGGAACGCTCGCCCAATTGGGGTGCATCGTTCCGATCTACTCGTCGTCTCCCGATGTCCGGGCAAGACAACTCATCTTCGTGTCGGAAGGCTACCGTCACATCCCCGAAATCTGGGAACGGATTTGGGGATTGGATATGCCGGATGTTGCGACGCCTTATCGAACTCATGGCGGCGTGATCTGAAGGCGGGCATTTGTCGCCGGATGATCTGCTGGTCACACCTCGCGTGTCGTTGTCGCTCTGGGAAGCGGCAGTTACGATGGCTCGCGTTGACTGCGCGGATCGGAACATCGAGCCATCGGGGCCTCGGTCGAACCTCTTGTCGAGCGGTCCGTTTCGTGGGAACCGCTTCGTGCCGCAATTGGATGTGACTCTCGGTCGGCTGCGCCTCAAGAACCCCATCTTGGTGGCTTCGGGTACGTTCGGGTATGCCCGCGAAATGCAGGCGTACATCGATTTCGCCCGACTTGGCGGCATCATCCCCAAGACGGTGACGCCACTCCCGCGCCCCGGCAATCCTCCGCCGCGAACTGTCGAAACGTCGTCGGGCTTGCTCAATTCGATCGGCCTCGACAACGATGGTCTCGATGCCTTCATCGCGAAGCACGTCGAAGCACTGCTCGGGTTGGGAACATCGATCATCGCGAACATCGCCGGGAAGAACACGGCCGAGTTCGTACAGATGGCTCGGAAGCTGAATGAGTTCCCACAGTTGGCCGCCTTGGAACTCAACATCTCCTGTCCGAACGTCAGCAGAGGGGTTGATTACGGGACGAACCCGAAGCTGACTGCCGAGGTCGTTTCAGCCGTGCGTGCGGCGTGCGACTTGCCGATCATCGCCAAGCTGACTCCCAACGTGACGAGCGTGGTGGAGATCGCGCGCGCGGCAAGTGACGCCGGAGCCGATGCCCTGTCGCTGGTCAACACGTTTCAAGGACTGGCGGTCAATTGGCGGAAGCGGAAGCCGGTCTTGGGAAATGGCATTGGCGGATTGAGCGGCCCCGCGATCAAACCGCTCGCGTTGCGGATCGTCTGGCAGGTAGCACAAGCGGTGAAGACGCCGATCATCGGCGTCGGTGGCATTCAGTCGATTGACGACGTGATGGAGTTCCTCGTCTGCGGTGCCTCGGCCGTACAGATCGGAACGGCCAACTTCTACAACCCTGGCTTGGCCAACGCGCTGGTCGATCAGTTGGACGCGATCTTGACGCAAGAGGGCTGCGAATCGGTGAGTGACATCGTGGGGACGCTGCAACCCTCGACCGTCGCGCTGATGCAGCAAGCCGCCGCTTGTGGAAGTTCGACAACCTGAACACGTCCACTGAACAGGCACACCCACTCACAATCGGCTAACTCAGCACCGCTCGCACGACGTGACCATGCACGTCGGTCAGGCGGCGGTTGGCTCCGTTGTGGCGAACGGTCAGTCGCTCGTGGTCGATGCCGAGCAGATGCAACACGGTCGCGTGGAAGTCGTAGTTGGTCGTCATGTCGCGCGCGGCCTTCCATGCCCACGGATCGCTTTCGCCGTGAGACACACCCGCTTTCACGCCGGCTCCCGCCATCCAACCGACGAACGAGCCGCCGTTGTGATCGCGGCCTTCGCTCGCCTGCGAGAACGGCATCCGTCCAAACTCGGTGTTCCACAGGACGAGCGTGTCGTCGAGCAGCCCGCGCTGTTTGAGATCGCTCAGCAGAGCCGCAATCGGCTTGTCGATCGACACGCACATTGGCGGCAGTTCCTTCAGGATGCTGGTGTGATTGTCCCAGTTGTTCGACGCGCCACCCGCTCCACTCCAAACCTGTACGAAGCGGACGCCTCGCTCGATCAGCCGACGAGCCAACAAACAGCGCCGTCCGAAATCTTCCGTCGGCTTCTCGTCGAGGCCATACGCATTCTGAGTCGCCGCCGTTTCCGAACCGACATCAAATGCCTCCGGCGCGCTGAGCTGCATCTTCGCCGCCAGCTCATACGACTTAATACGCGCTTCCAGACGCGAGTCGTTGTCGCTGGTGGCCAGATGTTCGCGATTCAACTTCTGGAGCAGAGCCAGCCCGTCGCGATCGGCTTCGGGCGTGATGAACTTGGCCGACGCGGGAGCCTTCAAGTCGGCGATCGGCTCGGAGGCACTCATGTTGATGGTCGTCCCCTGGTGAGACACCGGCAGGAACCCCGCACTGAAGTTCCCTTTGTTGTTGTAGGGCAAGCCGCGCGCATCGGGCAGCACGACGAACGTCGGCAGATTGTCCACCAGACTGCCGAGTCCATAGCTGACCCACGCCCCCAGACACGGAAAGCCCGGCAGGATGAAACCAGTGTTCATCAGATAGCTGCCCGGTCCATGCACGTTCGTCCGCGACTGCATCGCCATCAGAAACGCCAGCTCATCGACGTGCTTCGCCAGATGCGGCAACTGGTCACTGACCCAACGTCCGCACTCGCCATGCTGACGAAACTCGAACGGCGGCTTGAGCACATTCCCCGGCGCACTGGTCGCTGCCTCAACAAGCTGCCCTTCACCGGGATCAAACTTCTCACCCGCGCGTTTGAACAGTTCAGGCTTGTAGTCGAACAGGTCCATCTGACTCGCCCCGCCATTCATGAAGAGCTGAATGACTCGCTTGACCTTCGCCGGGTGATGCAGCCCGCCGTTTAGATCGGCCTTAGGCTCGTCAGAATACGCACCAGCGTTGGCGAATAGCTCCGTCAATGCCACCGCGCCGAAACCTGCCCCCAGACCCTGAGTGAACTCGCGTCGATTCAATTCGGCTCTCATGTTCGTGCTCCTTGGCGCGACTTCAGTTCACGAACAGGAACTCATTGCTGTTGAGCAAGAGGCGACAAGCATTGGCGAGACCGTGTTTGCTCGCGTAGTCAGATAACTCGCGTGACTCTGCTTTCGTCGGCGGGCGGCACAGGATGAGTTGGAAGGCGCGGTCGAGTTGCGCGGTGATGGAAGCGACCGCTTCACCGCCTGATACCTGCAGGCTGAGAACATCCTTCTCGATGCGGGCCGCGATGAACTCGCAGTGCTTCGCGATGAAGGCGTCGTTCCACAGCGCGAGGGCCTGTTGGACAGTGACACTGTTCGTGCGCGCCGGTGTGATCTGGTCGCCCGAGGGACAATCGAGCGTCTCCATGAACGGGTCGGGGAGCGTGCGGAACAGGAAACGGTAGATGCTGCGGCGTCGGCCGAGATCGCTGCTCGGATCGAACGTCGTGTAGTCAATTTTCGGCGTGACGTGAATCCCCGGCAGTTGTTCAAACTGTCGATCCGAAGGTCCGCCCATTCGCAGGTCGAGCCGCCCCGAAATCGCCACGACCGCATCTCGCACACATTCGGCATCGAGCCGTAAGCGGTTCATCCGCCAGAGCAAGCGGTTGTCTGCGTCGATCAAGTGCGCATCGGCCGTCTTGTCCCCTCGCCCCGGCTCTGCGGGGTGAGGGGTATACTCAACGTTCTTGCCTTCTACTTTCTTGACTTCTGTGCCGTCACCACCGACAGACCCCCTCACCCTAGCCCTCTCCCCCGAAGACGGGGGCGAGGGGACAGAAGATCTCGCGGATTGAACTGATGGCGATACCGCAGCGACCTGTCGGTACGTCTCACTCAACACGATCAGCCGGTGAAGTTGCTTGAGCGACTGGCCACCATCGCGGAACTCGACTGCGAGCCAATCGAGCAACTCGGGATGCGACGGCGTTTCGCCCATGTGGCCGAAGTCGTTAAGAGTCGGCACGAGTCCACGTCCGAAATGGTGGTGCCAGACGCGATTGACGATCGACCGCCATGTGAGCGAGTTGTCTCGATGCGTGAGCCACTTCGCCAACGCAGCTCGCCGCGCGGATTCTGGTGCTGCGGTGAGGATGTCGAACCGCGCGGGAATTTCTTTCATGACCGAGAGCGATCCCGGCAAAGCCGCGTCGCGCGGGCTACGGATATCGCCGCGATGTAGCACATGTACCGCGCGCGGTCCCGGAGGAGGATTCAACCCGTTGACCGGCTCGAAGTCGGCAGTGGCCGCGTAAATCAATGACGGCTTCGGCAGCGCGGCGAGGTTCTGCTCAATCTCGTGCAACTGTTGGAACGTTGTCAGTGTGAGTCGCTGCGCTTCCGAACGTTGCTCACGAGGCATGGTCAGGATCGCGACGATCTGTTCGGGGACGGCATCCAGCTTCACCGGCGGCTTGGCCTCCGTCACCGAGAGCCTCATCCGGCCGATGACATGCTGACGTCCGTGAAGTTGCTTGAGGACAACTTTCAACGTCAAAGGCATTGTCCCCTCTCCCCGGCTTTGCGGGGAGAGGGCTAGGGTGAGGGGGCTTGGCTTTGTCCCCTCGCCCCCGTCTTCGGGGGAGAGGGTTAGGGTGAGGGGGGCTTTCAATTCAAACACCGCCACATGCGACTTCCCCACCTGCGGATGAATGCCCCACGCGGTTGACTCGGACTTGTCGATCGCCTTCGTGATCTCCCAGCCTTGTTGATCGAAGTCGGCGGTGGCGCGAGCAATCTCCAATGGCGTGGTGGCTCCTGCGCGAAACACCTCGAACTCGTTCAGATGCAGGTTGCCGTTGTCCTGCCGACCGGGACCGCGTTGCGGCAGACTGTCGTCGGTCAGGACTTCGAGCCGGATCGCCGTGACGGTTTCGAGCGGAGACGTGGCCGTGATCGTGGTCGTTTCTTTCTCGGGCCGCGTACCGCCGGAGAGGATTGAGTTGTCGGTCAGCTTCGTCAGCGTGGCTCCATCAGACGAAAGGAACTCGGTCGGATCGAGGACACGCCAGACGACGGACGTTGTCGCGAGTTGCTCTTCCCATTCGGAGACAGCTCGTTGAGTCTCGGCACTCAGCAACGAAGCGGTGGTTTCAGCGGACGGCTTCTCCAACTCGGCCTTGCGGCGTTGTAGCTCGATCCGCCGTCGTTGCACGGCGGGGTCGGAGTCGTAGCGACGGTTGGCTCGCTCGACGCCGGAGAAAACCGCTTGCAACGAGTAATAGTCGGCCTGCGAGATCGGGTCGAACTTGTGATCGTGACAGCGGGCACACTGCACGGTGAGGCTGCTCACATTGTTCATCACGTTCGAGATCATGTCGTCGCGGTCGATGTAGCGGGCGATCTGGCGGTCAAGCGACTCCTCGCGAATGCTGGCGAGCGAACTTTCATCCCATGGCCCGGCCGCAAGGAATCCGAGTGCCGCCGTCGCTGCCGGGTCGTCAGGGAAGAGGACATCTCCCGCCACCTGTTCCTCGACGAAGCGGCCATACGGTTTGTCGGCGTTCAGCGACTGAATGAGGTAGTCGCGATAAGGCCATGCGTTCTCACGAATGCGGTCCTGATCGTGGCCGTGCGTCTCGGCAAAGTGAGCCGCGTCGAGCCAATGCCGCGCCCAACGCTCTCCGTAGCGAGGCGACTCCAACAACCGATCAACGAGCAGTTCGTAAGCCTGCGGATCGGAATCGCTCACGAACGAAGCGACCTCTTCAGGAGTCGGCGGCAATCCGATCAAGTCGAAATAGATTCGTCGCACGAGTGTTCGGCGGTCAGCTTGCAGTGCAGGACGAAGACCGACGCTGGCGAGCTTCACGCGGATGAACTTGTCAATGGAGTGCGGGGTAGCAGGCGGATCGTTGGTCTTGCTCGTCCCGTGTTGAGGCAGTGGTTTGAACGACCACCAGTCCGCCTTGTCCTTCACTTCTCCCGCCACTTCGTCCGGCCACTTGGCTCCCTGATCGATCCACGCGCGGAGCAGACCGATCTCGTCGGCGGAGAGCTTCGCGCCTTCGGGCGGCATCGTCACATCACCGACTCCCGCCACCATCTTGATGAGCGGACTGTCGGCACTCTTACCGGGGACGATGTTGGGGGCATAGCTCTCGCCACCCGTGAGCGCCGTCTGGCGCACGTCGAGCCGGAACTCACTCTTCTGTTTCTCGGGGCCATGACAGCGGAAGCAGGCTCGCTCAAAAACGGGCCTCACGTCGCGCACAAAGTCTACTTGCTTGTCGGCTGCGGGAGGCAATGTGCTGGCGTTGTCAGCGGCGAAGCTGACCGCTTTGAAACGGGCGTACAACGAGGTCAGCATCACGGCGACAACAAAGAGGAGCGAGTTGCGGCGGAGTTCGGTTCGACTCATGAATCGTTCTCACGAGGCAGGCTATCGGGGGCGGGAAGCTTGAACGGTTGGCGGGTGGCAAAGTGTACGCCGTTGCCTGGGGCGAAGTCGAAGTCAGTACCACTTCCGTTTATCGACGAGTGTCGTCGGTGGCTCGCCCTTCACGAAGTGGCGGATGTTGTCGAGCAACGTTTCCAGATGGCGTTCGGCAATGTGAGGCGAGGCGGCGGCGACGTGCGGCGTGATGATGACGTTGGGCATCTGCCAGAGCGGATGATCGGCGGGAAGCGGTTCGATCTCGCAGACATCGAGTGCCGCGCCGGCAATGTCTCCTGCACGCAGAGCCTCGGTCAGATCATGCAGATCGACAATCGCGCCGCGTCCAATGTTGATGAGGATGCCGCTCGGCTTCATGAACTGGATGACGCGGCGGCGAAATAGCTTCTCGGTTTCGGGTGTGTGAGGCGCGGCGATGACGACGTAGTCGCTCGCGGACAGCAACTCCGGAAGCCGATCCACATCCCAAACTTTTTCCAACACACCCGCCACCGAACGGCAGACCGGATCGATGCCCCGCAGCTTCATGCCGAATGCCGCTGCGCGGCGCAGCACTTCGGCACCGATGTGTCCGACACCGACAACACCGAGGGTGCAGTCGGACAAGTGTTGATGAGCACGATCCATCGGCAGGACGGTCCCCGGACCGGCGACGAAGTTGACGACATAGCTCTTGTCACCGATGGGCGACCATTCGCCTCGCTGTTGCTGACGAAAGTACAGGTGCAGGTTGCGTGCGAAGCAGAGGACAAAACCCATCACGTGATCGGCAATCACGTCCGAGAACAGCCCGCGCATATTGCTGAGCTGGCAGGGATGCGTGACCAGTTCAGGAAACAGAAAGTGTTCGAGACTCGCAGTGGGAGTCTGCACCCAGCGAAGCTGTCTCGCGCACTCCAACAGTTCGCGTGTGAGCTTGCCGAAGAAGGCATCAGCGTCAGAGATCTCACGTACGGCGGTCTCGAAGTCCGGCGCGTTGACGACGCTCATTGTCGCGGCAACTTCACGGATGCGTACCTCGCGCAGAGCATCAACGGGGGGATAAATAACGAGTTTCATGAGGGTCTATCTCCAGTGCAGAGGACAGCGTGCGTTGCGCGTTCGCGCCGAGATTGTCAATCGACAGCGACTTCAAAAACGGTCTAATTCCATAGGGCCAACAACACGTTTGTGATCCTTGATTCAGATCAGCGACGGCATAGTAACGAGCGCAGTGTCAAGTGATGAGTACCACGCGCGGACGAGAATCACGAAGAGACTTTTTTCCGCTTGCTCTCGTGAAAGACCGTGCGCAGAATGTCGCCGCGTTGAGGGCTCATTCGAGCCACTGATATCTTTCACACACCCATCACGAGGCCGCCTGATGCGAGTTTATACGCGTGGAGTAGACCAAGGATTGATGATCGGAACCGACGTTCAAGTGAACGTCTTGGAGGTCCACAGCGACCGAGTGCGATTGGCGATCATCGATCCGGATGCGTCCCCCACGTATCGCGAAGAAGTGGTGTTCTTGCCTGCGGATGATGGTGATGGTTTCGATTCGAGTGAGAGCGAAAGATCTGAGTACGTTCCCGCGTTTGACCTGTTTGGAACGAACTCACTACTCGCCTCCCTGCGATGAGCCTCGCCGGTGCCGCGACACGCGTGGGTTGTCCACGATCAACATCGGGAGAGGGGTTGTCCCGCAACAGTTTTCATGAGTTGGCGAAAGCTTCGGTCGGGATGCTAGGGAATGACGGTGCATGGAATGCAGGCTCAATCAGGTTCACGTCGTGCTGCCGATGACCCGTATTCTGTGGAACAGATCACGGCGTTTGGGTTGCGTCCTGACCGACTTGCTCGCCATGTGGCGGTTATCATGGACGGCAACGGGCGGTGGGCGAAGTCGCGCGGGTTGCCGCGCATTGAAGGGCATCGGCGCGGGGTCGGAACTGTGCGAGCCATCGTCGAGCAGTGTTCGCGGTTGGGACTCGAGCAACTGACGCTCTACTGTTTCAGCAGTGAAAACTGGAAGCGACCGCCGCTGGAACTGAAGCTGCTCATGCAGCTCTTCGAGCAGTATTTGATCGAAGAGCGAAGCGAGATCATTCGCCAGAACTTGCGGTTCGCCGTGATTGGACGGCGCGAAGGTCTGGGTGAGGGGGTACTACGTGAGATCGAACGGACGTGCGATCTCAGCCGCGAACACACGGGGATGAGGCTCTGTCTCGCAGTGAATTATGGCAGTCGTGGTGAGATTACCGATGCGACTCAAGCGATCGCGCGCGAAGTGGCTGCGGGGAGACTCGACCCCAACGCCATCTCGGAAGAGACCATCGCGGCTCACTTGTACACAGCGGGCATGTCGGACCCCGACTTGGTGATTCGTACAGCAGGGGAGCTGCGCGTCAGCAACTATCTGCTGTGGCAGATCAGCTATGCCGAGCTGTGGGTCACCGACATATTCTGGCCAGACTTCACTACGGACGATCTGCACTCCGCGTTGAAAGACTTTGCCGCGCGCGATCGTCGGTTCGGAGGATTGTCGAGTTGATTCGCTTCCCACGCTGGACCGTCTAACATCGTGATCGCTCCCGTTCTATCGTTGATTGAGACCCTTCCTTCCAGACTCCTGCTCACATGCTGCGTTGGCGACTCGTCGTATCGGCCGTCTTGATTCCGCTGTTCGTCGCGCTCTTTTGGCTCGACGCGCGATGGGGAGCGTCCGCGCCGATTCTCCTAGCCGTGGTGATTCTGCTGGCCATTCGCGGTGCAGGCGAAATGGTGGACCTGCTCTGGACGAGATCGTTCACGCCGAACCGCGTCATCGTCTCGGCCTGCTGTGTCATGGTGGCCGCCGCTGCGTGGTGGGGTCGATTCGGGCACATGCCGATCAAGATTCCGTCCGACGACAATACGCTTGCGCAGGTCATGCTCGCGTACTCGCTGACGATTCTCGTGCTGTTCCTGCTGGCGACGTATCGCTATCGAGAACCAGGGGCCAGCATGGAGACGCTCGGCGTCGAACTGCTTATTGTCAGTTACATCGGCGTGCTGCTTGGAGTGGCGTCGCAGTTGCGCTGGGTCGCCGGTGCCGATGCCGGTTACCTCGTGATCGGTTCGCTGCTGATCGTGACGAAGGGAGGCGACATTGGCGCGTACTTCTTCGGTCGGCTGTTCGGCAAACGGAAGCTGGTGCCGCTGCTTTCGCCGAGCAAGACGTGGGCCGGTGCGGTCGGCGCGCTGATCGGATCGGCGGCCACGGCGATCGCGTGGCTACACTATGCGACGCCTCTGTTCACCCCCGTTGGCGCAGAGCGCTGGGCTTCTCCTGACTGGTTGAGTGCTGCGGTGTACGGCCTGATTCTGGGAGTCACCGGGTTGGTCGGAGACCTGTGCGAGTCCCTCATCAAACGCGACGTGGGGAAGAAGGACTCCGCGCGTCTGCTCCCCGGCTTCGGTGGTCTGCTCGACCTGATGGACAGCATTCTGTACGCGGCCCCGGTCGCTTACGTCTTATGGAAGGCACTACCACTGGCGACGTGGATGGCTCCGTGAGACGCGCGGCAGGAGTTGGCGAATCGTGTTGTAGGATGGGCACTTTTGCCCGTCCGGTTTTCTGCTTTTCCGACCTATCCGAATTAAAAACCGGACGGGCAAAAGTGCCCATCCTACAACGCTATTTCGCTTTCGGTCGTGGCCAGTTCAGCGCGACGCTCGCCGTCAGGCTCAGCATGAGGCCGAACAGGTTCACGTGCTTGGAGGCTTGGTGATACCGCGTGAACTCCGGCGGCTTCTCGACTCCCGGCGGTGTCACCAGTGCGAGCAGCGGTTGATAGATGAAGGCGTGATCGAGCGACATCACGGTGAGGACCGCCATCAGACAGAAGACCGCGATGACCTGCCGTCGCTGCGATAACTCAGCCCGATCTCGGGCGACGCACGTTCCCAGCCAAGCCGTTCCGACGAGGACTGCTCCCGTCAGGTAGTACGCGGGAAAGCGGATGGCAACGAGCGTGTCTTTCGTCGCCGCATCGAAGCCGCCGTGTGTCACTTCGAGAACTCCGACGATCACAAATAGGACGGCTGCTCCCACCCAAGCGGAAGAGCAAAACCGGGCAACAAACAACGCGGCGTGAGGCATGGGATTCCTTGAACGGTCGGTCTATCATGCGGCGAATTCGTGGGGGCAGGTTTCCGGGGCGAGGGGACACGAGAATACCGGAGTTCAAATGGAAATGCAGACTTCCGCCGCTGCAATCGTCGATCTGGCTGACGTTGTCATCGCTCACGCGGAGGCTCGTCAGCGTCGCCGCCGCCGTTGGTTGATTGTTGGGGGAATCGTCTGTCTGCTCGTCAGTTATCCACTGAGTTTTGGGACTGTTGTCTTGCTGGTCAAAAAGGGCATGTTTCCTTTCGCACTCTATCCCATTGCGGAAGTAATCTACTCTCCCCTCATTTACGTGATTGATATTGAAAAAATGCCGATGGCTGAATACCTCCTCAGAAGTTATCTCTGGCTGTTTGGAACCGACCTATGATTGGCGTCGTGCAAAGTCTGGTCGTTCTCGGTGGGGTGTGGTTGGGAGCCGACGCTGCTCCCGGATCGCCACCTCCCGCCGTGAAGAGTCCGCTGTCGGTGGATGAGGCTTTGAAGAGCTTTGTGCTCGCGTCGCCGGATCTCAAGATGGAACTGGTCGCCGGGGAGCCGGATGTCATCGCTCCGGTGGCGATCGCGTTTGGCGATGACCTCGCGCTGTGGGTCGTCGAGATGCGTGATTACCCCTATGGCCCGAAGCTCGGATCGAATGAGAAGCCGAAGTCGCGCATCAAGCGGCTGCTCGATCTAAACAAAGATGGACGCTACGAGTCAGTCACGGTCTTCGCTGATGAACTCCTCTTCGCCACGGGCGTGTTGCCTTGGAGGGACGGCATCATCGTGACGCTCGCGGGTGAGATCGCGTTCTTCGCTGATCGCGATGGCGACGGGACGGCGGAGTTCCGAGAAACGTGGTTCACCGGTTTCGACCAAGGGAACTCGCAACTGCGAGCCAATCACCCGACGTTCGGGCCCGATGGTTGGGTCTATGTGGCGAACGGGATGCGCGGCGGAACGATCGTTGCCGCGAAGCACGAATGGAAAGCGAAGGGACAGCCGCTGCCACTCGCCGGGTTCGACTTCCGCTTCCACCCACAGACGGGTGAGTACGGAGCCGTCTCGGGCCACGGGCAGTTTGGCTTGTGCTTTGACGATTACGGCAACCGCTTCATCTGCTCGAATCGCAATCCGGTGCAGCACGTCGTTCTCGAAGATCACTTCGTCAAACGAAACCCGTTTCTCGCGGTGAAGAAGACCGTCCAAGATGTCGCCGCGTTTGGAGAGTTCTCGAAGCTCTATCCGATCTGCCGAACATGGACTACCTCGCTCACTCACGACCATCAGTTCACCGCCGCGTGCGGTCTGCAAATCTATCGCGGCGACGCGCTGCCGCCCGAATACAAAGGGAACGCGTTTACCTGCGATCCCACCGGTAGCCTCGTCCATCGCGAGGTGATGACCACGCAGGGAGCGACCTTCACCAGCCATCCGGGTGAGCAGGGGCAAGAGTTCCTCGCCAGTCCCGACACATGGTTCCGACCGGTGAACATGGCGAATGGCCCCGACGGTGCGATGTACGTCGTCGATATGTACCGCGCGGTGATCGAGCATCCTGATTGGATGCCAGTCGAACTGCGGACTCGCAAAGATTTGAATGACGGCAGCGACCGAGGCCGCATCTGGCGCATCACGTCGGCCGAGCCACCTTCACTCCAAGAGCGACCCGATGCACCGCTCAGCAAACTCGCTATCGGAGACCTGATCGAACTGTTGGAGCATCGCAATGCGTGGCATCGCGAGACGGCCGCACGGCTGCTCCACGAACGGAATCCCGACGAAGTGTTGAGCGCGCTCAAGCTCGATTGGAAGAAAAACCGGCTGACACGCAGTCGCCTGCATGTCTTGTGGCTGTTGCAATCGTTGGAGCCGCGACTGACTCCCGCCGTGCTGGCCTGGAGTGAGACCGAGAACCGCGATGCGCGCGTGCGCGAGCAAGTCGTCGCGGCGATCGGCGAGAACTTGGACGAACTCTTGTCGGATGAGACCGCCGATCTGGCGAGCCAAGAGACGGATGACCGCGTTCGATTTCGGATGGCCCTCGATCTGACCGGTCGCAGCGTTGACGATCATCAGTCTCGCGCGTCACTCGTCCGGTTACTGCGACGCGGCGCATCCGATCCGTGGTTGCGCGTGGCGGTGGGAACGATCAAGACCGAACCACCCGAAGCGTTCCTGATCGAGTTGCTCAACGACTGGGACACGCTCCCCGCGCCAGTGGCGGGTGCTGAAGAACTGGTCGAAGAATTGGGTGCGATCGTTGGACGTCAAACTGCGCCGGGTGCGTCGCGAGCACTGTTTAAGTGGCTGCTCAGTTTCAATCCCGCTAAGTGGGATGATGCCATCGCTCGTGACGTGCGGCTCGCGGGCGTGCGCGGCCTATCAGACGGCTTCGCGCGACGAGGCCAATCTCTGGCCGAACATCTCTCGCAACTGGGTGAGACCGAATCGAGGGCCGCTCAAGAGTTGATCGACTCGGCCCGCGCACTCATCTCCTCATCGGAGGAGACTGAGCCACGCAGACTCGCCGCCGTGAAGTCGCTGCAATACGCCAAGCAACTCGACATCACCACCGCATTAATGACGCTGGCTGTGTCGAACGCGAGTGCCACGCTCCGGTTGGCGGCGCTCGATGCAGTCGCCGCGCATCACGAACCGACCGTGGGCGCGAATCTGCTCGCCGTGTTCTCTGCTCAGACGCCGCCGCTCAAACGCGCGATGCTCGATGTTTTGCTGGCCGATGACGCCACCTGCGATGCCCTCCTCAAGGAGATCGAAGCGGGGACGCTCAAGCCGAACGAACTTGATGCCACGCGACAAGCACGTCTGACGAAGCACCGCAACAAAGACTTGGCCACCCGCGCCGACAAGCTTTTTGCCGCGAACGTCTCCGCTGATCGAGTCGCTGTCGTGACGGCCTACCAAGCGTCGTTGGAAAAGAAGGGGGACGTGCTGCGCGGCCGCGCGGTCTTCGAGAAGAACTGCATCACCTGTCATCGCGTGGCGGGTCTCGGTGTGAACGTGGGGCCGGACATAGCCGACACCTACAATCGCACTCCCGCGTATCTGCTCACCAACATCCTCGACCCGAACCGCGCGGTCGATGCCAACTACTTCGGCTACACACTCGCCACCACGAACGCCAAGCTCTACACGGGCCTCGTCAAAAATGAGACTGCATCGTCCATCACCATCCGGATGCCGGAAGGCAAAGAGGAAACGATCCTGCGCACCGATGTCGATGAACTCAAATCGAGCGGCCTCTCCCTGATGCCGATCGGCCTTGAGAAGAACATCACCGTCGATCAAATGGCCGACCTGCTGACGTTCCTCAAAAACTGGCGCTACACCGAAGACAGCGTTCCGCTCGGCGAGTGATATCGCGCGTCGGGATTTTGTTTCTTTCGCAGTCCGTTGAAAAAGTAACCCGTAGCGTGAGTTTTGAAGTTGCGTTATTTGAGGATTGAAGTCGTCTTCGCCCCAAGGGGGCCTCGGAGATCAGCCTAGGGCCAGCGAAGCCCAAGCGCGCGCCGCCCTGGGTTTGTTGGCGTGTGATGATCGTGCCCTGGAGGGGCACAGGAGGTTTGACAGATCGGATCACGAGGCCGTGTGGTCTCGACCAATATTTCCCGTGCCCTTTCAGGGCACAACGTTCGGGTGTTCGGTTTCCCAGGGCGGCGCTCACGGTGTTCGCTGGCCCTGGGCTGGTCTCCAAGGCCCCCTTGGGGCGAAGACCACTTCAATCCTCAAATAACGCAACTACTCAAAGCGTGAGCGAGGGAGCCCATTGAGCGACTCCCTCGCTCACGCTTTGAGTAGGTAAATCATTTCCTACCGCTCGCCTAGTTCGACTGTCTTAGATTTGCCGTTTGTTGATGTTCAACGGGGCCAGTCTGTTGCGTTGATTCCAGTGGGAGACACGGGCGAGTTCGTTACGTTGC
>JAYTXB010000386.1:0-5343 GCA_043743205.1 Schlesneria sp. | reverse complement strand
TGCCCTCGGGAAACGCCGCACACGTCGTGACACCACCGCAGGAACACGTCAAACGTTGACGCTGATATTCGATGACCATCGGTTGTGGTTGAGGCAACTCCCACACCAGATGCCGCAGCGGATCGGGATCGTCGCCACGCAACTTGTCGCCGCATCCGCGACAGATCTCGGAATCGGAGGCGCGTTGAGAAAGCGAGAGTTCCTCTTCAAAGACCACGTTGACGTTGCGAACCGGCGGATGCTCATGCTGAAACGGTTTCGGGAACTGAACGGCAGTCATTGGTACGCCTCTTCTGAAGAACAAGCCTCGTCTCACAAGCGAATGTAGGCCGAACCGATCCAAAGCAGAAAACTGCGGGGAAGCCTGCTCGTGCGACGCCCCAGCAGACAGTCCGATGAAAAACGTAGGATGTCCACCTTGCCCATCCGCGTTCCAAGCCGAAGACGGACGACCGAGCGGGCCACTTGACGTTTTTCGGCTCTGCGCCATTCGTGTTGACAGGCGGCGGAGACACACCATTGGTCGTGGATCAGCCGGAACGCGCTCGTGTCCGGTTGCTGACACAATAACCGGACGCGAGCGAATTCCGGCTGATACGTTCAACAACACCAGAATCAACACGTTTGGCGGAGAACCGGAATTGTTTATTCGACCGATCTGTCGAAGCAGGCTCTTTCGAGTTGCAAAACATTGGTTAGCTTGACCAGAATCAGGCCCCATCCCAAGGTTGTGCCTCGACTCTCTCTCCATTTCAGTAAGGATCACGACATGTTTTTGAACCTGTTCCAATCAGCTTCAGACGCCGTTCGATTGAAGGAGCGGCTGGCTCGCCGTCGCTTCACTGCCGGAATGTTGTCGTTGGGGTGTCTCATGACGACGACTTTTCCAGAGGGAACAATTCCCATCGCGGCCACGGTGAATTCTGCGCGGTGTTCCGGCGATCAGCATTCGTTCACCACGCGGAGCCACGATTGCCGCGCCAACGTTTGTGCGATCCCGTATCCGGATACGAAACGGGCTGGGGTAGCGAAGATTCCCCGCTTGGCACAGGCACCTCAATTCCCGTTGGCAAATACGTTTTTACTGCACAGTCGTCCAGGTGCCACCAAAGTCATCCACTTGGATTTCGACGGACATGCCACGACGGGAACCGTTTGGAACTCAGGGGGCGATACGATCACGACGTTTCCCTATTCATTTGAAGGGGGCGCGTCGTTTTCCGACAACGAGTTGACTCAGTTCCAAGAGATCTGGCAGAGAGTCTCCGAGTGCTATTCGCCATTCGATGTGGATGTCACGACCGAACAGCCACCGGTTGCCGACTTGATGAAGTCGGGCAGCGGCGACACACGCTGGGGGATCCGCGTTTGTATCGGAGACACGAGTCCCTCACCCGCGCCCGGTGCGGGCGGAGTCGCTTACCTCGGTAGTTTCAATTGGAATACGGATACACCGACGTTCGTGTTCATCGTCGGAGCGGGAGACGCGAAGTACGTTGCAGACGCGACGGTGCATGAGGTGGGGCATACGCTCGGGTTGGATCATGACGGACGCATTAGTCCCAGCGAAGAATATTACGAAGGGCACGGGACCGGCGCGACCGCTTGGGCACCCCACATGGGAGTGGGCTACTACGTGAACCTCGCTCAGTGGAGTAAGGGCGAGTACGCGTCTGCGAATAACTCAGAGGACGATTTGGCAATCATCACTCACCCGACCAATAACGGTTTTGGATCGTCGAACGGTTTTGGGCTGCGCGTGGATGATGCCGCCAGTACATTGGCCACTGCGGCTCCGATTGCGGGTGCCAGCGCCGCGGGAGTGCTCACCGTCAACCAAAAAGGGGTGATCGAGCGACGCGCGGATGAGGATTGGTTCCTGATCTCGGCCGGTGCCGGGGCGCTGACGCTCGATGCGCGAGGAGGACCGGAAAACACGATGCTCGACATCCGGATGGAACTCTATAACCAAGCCGGAACGTTAATCGAGTCCAGTAACCCGGTCGATTTACTCACGGCGTCTATCAATCAAACCGTCGTCGCCGGAAATTACTTCGTGAAGATTGAGGGAGTCTCCAAGGGAGACCCGCTCGGCACCGGCTATACCGACTACGGTAGCTTGGGCCAGTATCAGATCACCGGGTCCGTCCCCGACGGTTCAAATCCCCCACCGCCGCCCCCCCCGGAAAGTAGCAACGTGACGGTCAGCTACAGTGCCAAGAAGAAAACGTTAACTCTTACCGGCGATTCCAAGGGAAATACCATCGCGGTGAGTTTGCAGTCGGGGCAACTGATTGTGACCGGGGCCAATGGCACGCAATTGAATAACAGTGCCACCATCTCTCCGATCAGTCACACCGGGAAGTTGATTTTGAATTCGTCCTTGGGAGAAGGCAACGATTCGATCTCGATCGTTGGCGTCGATGCTTCGACCGTCAACCTCAACCTGGGAGGGGGCATGGATTCGGCAACGCTTTTGTTCTGCAAGGTGCGACAGTTGACCGTTAATGGTGGGCCAGGAACCGATTCGCTGGTGACCACCTCCAGCACGATTACCCGACGAACGGTGACACAGGTTCCGTGACGAACGGATTGTCGATCGCTCGCCTCTAAAAAATGGGAAGCCCCGGCTGAATCGTCAGTCGGGGCTTTTTCGTTGTATGCCCCCATTCATGCCGGAGAGTTGGCCGGGCAGTGTGCGTCGCCATCACCGCCGTCAACCGAACCAGAAGGGGGCGGCTAGCCAGCGCAGGCCACCCGACCCTGTGGTCACGGTGTGGCCGAACTCGATGCCCGCGATTGTGCCTGGCGAATACAAGTGGCGACCGCCACCGATCATCTCGGCCAGGCAACGGCTCATGTCGGGTTGATGGCCGACGCAGACGATGCGCTGCGATCCGGAATCGCGCAGGCGTTGCAGGAGGCTCGCAGTGGAGATGCCTGGTGCGAGCAGCCGCTCCTCCAGCAAGACCGCTTCACTCCCGACTTCACTGGCGATCGCTTCCGCCGTTTGACGAGCGCGGACCAGCGGGCTGTGCAGGATCAATTCGGGAGCCTCTTCCCGTTCGAGCAACCAGCGCGTCAGTTGGCTCACCTGCCTGCGACCTAAGTCAGTCAACTCACGACCAAAATCGGCAGCGGCTCGATCGGGGTCTTCGGCTTCTCCATGTCGGGCTAGCCAGAGCTTCATGGGCGGGTCTCGGGGAGGTGAGAGTGGGGCGGAGCAGAAGATGAGACCTGCGGTCGGGCGTTTCGGCGGGATCAGGAGACTCTCACCGAACGGTAACAAGGAGACCCGCGCCGAACGGTGTGGTTCCGCGCCGAACAGAGCAGATCTGTGCGGACCGCCTTTTGGCTCCCGCAGAACGCATGTCGTACAGGCTCGATGCCGTCACTACCAGACCAGCGGCACTCCAGCGTTCGGAGCAGCGTCGTGCCAGTCGAAATGTTTGAGGGCGAGTGGACTCGAAGAACTCGTGAACTATCGGGCACGCTCGGCGATGTTCGGCAATTGCTGCCCGTTTGTGGTGGGCTGACGGGAGTCACGCACGACAGAGGGCCGTGTTTTCTGGCGACCCGTCATAGAAAGGCTCACCCCTAGAGCCGGAGTAAGCCGAATAATCAGATTACGCGGAAACTCGGCTAGGACCGTTGCGTCTGGAACACACCAATGACCGACCGTTCACATGGCAGTGCAGTTGAAACCTTGAGGGCTGGACGAATGTACCCACGGCGACAGACACGCATTCAGAATACGCTCCGGAGCGCCTCACTACTGTTCCTGCTGGCTCTCGGGGCCAGTGCCTCGGGGCAAGTGGCGACCTCCGAGCCGCTGTCCAACGACAGCGGGGTGACCACGCTGGAGCAGGATGGCTTCAGCGGAGGCGTCAGTCTGAACGGGACGTACTTTGATATTCGCCACCAGACCGGCAAAGGTGTGGGGTACTCGAACGGCTTCACGCAGTTCGGTGCCTTCGCCCCGATCTGGGGTTCCGACAACTGGTTCGTCGCGCCGAACGGTCGCGTCAATCTGACGAACGATTCGACCAGCGGCTTCAACGCGGGCTTGGTCTCGCGTTTGTACTCGGATCGCTTCGATCGCATCTTCGGAGTGAACGGTTACTGGGACAACGACAAGTCGGCGTTGAACCATCGGTATGACCAAGCCGGTTTCGGGTTCGAGACGCTCGGCCCGATTCTCGACTTCCGCGCGAACGCCTACATCCCGACGACCGACAACTCCAACTTCATTCGAGCGACGGGGCTGTCCCCCAACTTGGTGTTCTTTGGGAACCGGCTCGGCATGGTGGGGACGCAACTCGTGGAGAGCGCTCTGAAGGGAGCGGACTTCGAGTTTGGTGTGCCGCTCTCACCGAGCACTCCGTGGCTGCGCGGTTATGCGGGGATGTACTCGTACCAGCAAGACGCGGGCGAGAAGCCGGTCGGCTTCCGAGGTCGCGTCGAAGGCTGGATCTCGAACGATCTGTCACTCGGGTTCATGGTCACGCACGACAAGCAATTCGGAACGAATGTGAACGGCATCATCGACTGGCGCTTCGCGGGCTTCGTGCCGACGCGCTACTTCCCCAGCTTCTCGACACGCGATCGGATGTTGATGCCCGTACAACGCTCGTGGCGCGTGACGGCCAGCACCTATGAAGAGAACGTCAACATCTTAGCGGACAATCCGCGCAAGACTGCGGCCGGTACGCCCGACGCCAGTTACTTCGTGGTCTGGGTCGATCCCGATCGTGCCCCCGGTGCGGCAGCGGGAGTCGGTACGTATGAGAACCCGTTCAGCACGTTGCCAGCGAATGTGCCGAATCAGACCGACCTCGTCCTCGTCCGACGCGGCGACTCGACGGCCGCGATGCCCTTGAATGGTCCGATCAATCTGCCGCACAACACCCGCCTGTTGGGCGAAGGCTTCGCTCACATTCTCGATGCGACCGCGACGTTTGGCGGCATGACACAGACCGTCAACGACGCCTTGCTGCCTGACGCTGGCTTCCGCAACACGGGACGCTTTCCGTTCTTGAGCAACCCCGCTGGCGATATCGTTCGCGTGGGCAATGGCAACGAAGTGGCTGCGTTCGTGATGAATGGCGCTGCGGGAGCCGCCATTACGGGCACGAATGTGCGCGGCTTCAACTTCCATCACTTGGAGATTTCCAACAATGGCGGCGGTGGCATCGTGCTGCCGGGGGCAGGCGGAATGGGACTCGTCACACCGGATGGTCAGACGATCCTCGGTGGGCGCATGGCCGACATCAACCGCAATCTGGTTAATGGCTGGGCCAATCCCGGTGGACTGGGGAACAACGGCGGCGTCGGTCACGCGGG
>JAYTXB010000385.1:0-2043 GCA_043743205.1 Schlesneria sp. | reverse complement strand
GTCGAGATCTGGTATCAATCGGATTCGAACGGCGGTAACGCAGACGGCCATTTCGTCTCTGTCGGACAGATCATTACCAGAAGCGAAGACCAGTTGAAGGCCTCTGTGAATCTGCCCCTGGCTGGGAAGTATCTGGTCAAGGTCAGAAACGGCTCGGGGCCGAGGTCCAGAGCGCGCGATTTGACGGTGAACTAGCCCCAAAACAAGCGTGTTCGGAAACGACCTGAGGCGCGATGCAGCGAGCGGCGAGTAGGGAAATAGGTTCCCACCCGGCGCTCTGTGCGCCGCCCCGTCGTCTTGTTTTCTCTTCGTATCGTTGTCTCCATCGCGTTCGAGTTCGCCGTTGCCATCCGGGCCTCCCTATCCCGGTTGTTGGGATCGTGAAGCGTTCAGCACTGCATGCGGCCGTGAAGTTGATCGACCCCGCGCAAGAAAACGTGCTGCCACGGATTCCAGGACAACAACCGGAATGCGATTCGCCGGCCTGTTCGCACCACCTGCGCCGGTACGCGCATGAAGGCGTTCAGGAAGGTCCTGAATTCCATGCGAAGCACCGTCAATTTTTCGCGACCGTACTGCTCGGCCCAGCGGCCTCCTTCCGGCAAGAGCAACGCAAACCAAGCCTTGAGCGTCCAAGCCAACGACCCCATCACCATGTAGGCCCAGTTGCTCAGCAGGGTGTCCACCGGCATCTGCATCGCCTGGACCCCGTTCTTCAACTGGCTGAGCAGGTTCTCCTGGTTGCAGCGTTCGTTGGCCAGGAAGACGATCTCTGCCGCCGAAGTCTTTCGGTCGTTCGTGAGGTAGAAGAAGTACCGGATGTCGTCGAAGAGCCTCTGCCCGCCTTGCTCCACCGTGATGTTCTTCCGCACCACGACCATGCGGTAGGTCTTCTTGCAGGCGATCGGCCTGTAGTCGAATTCCGCCACGTCTTCCGATCGCAGTCGCAGGTTCTGGAAGTCGCGTTCGATGACCTTGATGTCCTTCACGTTCTCGGGGCTCCGACGCGGCTCGGTCTTCACCTCGTACTTGTCCCGGCGCACCAAACGCATCCACGCCTTGCCCGGCAAGGCTTCCGCAAGCTCGACAAGATTGACGCGAGCGTCGCTGCCAAACACGAAGCGAATGGCCTTTGCGTCCCAATCGTCGAGAGACTTCGTCTGCGTGAAGTCCGTGTCCCCACGGAAGGTGATGCGCCGAAATCCGGCGCGGCGACACAGCTCGGCGGCTTGATCGAATCGAGCCGCGGCCCCTTCGTGCGAAGGACGGTTGCCGCTTCGGTTCACCAAGTAAAGCGGCTCGCCCGTATTCGCCAGCGACACGACCAACGGGTGGTATCCCCAGATCCCCTTGTGGGAGATGTCCATCCCTTCTTTGCATTCGCCCGTCGTCTCCGCCAACGTCCCGTCCGCGTCGATCATCGCTTCCTTGAAGAAAGATGCCGGTTGACGCTTCCACACGCTAAGCCGCGTCTCGTTGAACGCCGTCATCAACGACTCGATCGCCGGCTCCGAAAACCGACGACAGAAATCTCCCGCGGTCGTCGGATCGGGGATGCGCTGTGCGCCCAAGGCATCCAGGTGGACCTCGTTGGTCCGCCGCAGCTCGATGTCCTGAAGGCACGTGCCCCCGCACAGGATGTTGTAAGCGATCCCCAGCACGTGGTCCGACTCGTGGTACGGCAGATGCCGCTTCAACACCACGACACGTCGGTCAATCTCATCGATCAGGCCCACGTGCCGAGCCAACCGGTGCATGGCACCGATCCCGCCGGTGTCGATCCCGCGGATCCGGTCGCTCAACTCGTAGTGGATGTTGCTCGCCTTGAACATCGGATCGGCCTGCTCCGGCCACCGGATGTCTCGGAGCCGGTGCTCAATTCTGCGCTTGCGATTGGTCAGGATTCGTCGTCTACTTTGGCTCACTCGAAATGCCCTCCGCGTGTCGTAGCGCGTTCTTTTTCGCAACTGAACTTTGCCACGACTGGCGGGCGTTTCGAGTGTTATTCCGTCACGATTCCTCTCGGATCACGCTTGATCAAGG
>JAYTXB010000384.1:0-3202 GCA_043743205.1 Schlesneria sp. | reverse complement strand
GCGAGCGGCAGGAGATCGCATACCAATCGTAGACCGGACGCCTACGTCCGGTCGGCTCAAAAAGACCGGACGTAGGCGTCCGGTCTACGGTAAATCCTCACCTGCCGCTCGCCTAACTGTTGGGGTTTGGTGAGCCGTGAAATGAAAACGGGATTTGTGTTCTCCCGGCGACCTCTTCATTCGTGCCCCGGCCTTGCCATCCGTGCGATTCATTCCTGACAGAAGCGGAGTCGCACGGATGACAGGGCCGGAGCACGGATGAAGAAAGAAGGCGCGATGAGCGAGCAGTTTCATCAAGGCCGCAGCGATTGTTCACGAACGATTGTTCATGAGAGGTTGCCTTGAAGAGCGGGATGTTTGACGACAATCCTCGTGACTCGCGCTGGCGAGAACTCGGCGTTTCGGTGATTCCAGCCGTGAAGTAGACTTCGGCCCGATTCAGGCGTGCTTCAGTACGCGGCCTCTACAATCGCCTGACACCAGAACCAGTCTGGTCCCTTCGACCGATGGCGAGTAATGCCTCGGAATCCGAGCGATGTTTGGAAACCGACACTATTCCTGCGAATGCACTCAAAACGAAAGGCGATCCCCGGTGAAGACTCGACATGCGAGACAACAGCCGGCCGTGCGACGCGCGGGGATGACGCTGATCGAGATGCTGCTGGCGTTGGCGGTGCTAGGAGTTCTCGCCGCGTTGTCGTGGCCGAGCGTGCTGCGAATTCATCGTGAGCAAAAGTTGGTGAGTTCGGCGGAGAAGGTTCGGGCGCTGGTCGCCATTGCTCGCGTGAACGCCATTGAGAGCGGGTTGTCGTACCAGTTTCGCTACGAGACGGCGGGGACTCATTTTTTGGTCGTGCCGTTCGAGAAGGAGTTCGAGTCGGTCGATCCAAGGACCAGCGGGGCCGGTTCGGCCGAAGGACTCGGGCGGTTCAGTAAGGCGAGCAACGATCTTCCCAAGGGGATGAAGTTTGTCGCGTCGAGTCTATTCAGCTCGACTCCCAATACGTCCACGAGTAGTGGCCAGCAACTGTCGTCTGAGGTGTTGAGCGGCTTGCCGAACGCCGACAAGCTATCCGGGGTGTCGTGGTCGGGACCAATCGTCTTTCAACCGGACGGCTCTGCGGCCGATGCAGAATTCTCAGTCCACGACGATCGCGGTCAATACGTCACGTTCCGCGTGCGTGGACTCACGGGGGCGGTCTCGATGGGGCGGCTTCAACGGGGAGATCATCCATGAGAGTTGCCTCTCCATTTCCTCAGAAGAACTTGCGAGTTCGGCAGCGTGGGACTCGTCGCGGACTGACGCTGCTGGAGATCATTCTCGCGCTGACGATCTTCTTCGGAGCGATGGCGGCGTTGTCGCAGTTGTCTTGGAATGGGAGTCGCGCGGCGGTTCAGGCGCGACTCAAGACGCAGGCGATCATTCGATGCGAGACCAAGCTGGCGGAAGTCCTCGCGGGGGCCGAATCCTTTCAAGGAAAGACCAACGTGCCGTTTCCGGATGACTCCAAATGGACGTACAGTGTCAGCATCGGCGACAGCCAGTTCCCCGACTTGATGCAGGTGCAAGTCTTGGTGGCTCACACGGGGAACAGCCGACTGAGCAGCGTGCAGTTCTCGCTCAACCGTTGGATGCGCGACCCGAGCCTGTTCCAGGAGGCGGCTCAAAAGCAGAAGACCGAAGCTGAGGCCGAGGCACAGACTCAAGGAGCGGCGAAATGAAATCACGCCCTGTGAGAACCACTTGTAGGATGGGCACTCCTGCCCGTCGTCATCCTCTCTGTGTCTCACTTCAAAACGGTGTTCCACTTCAAAGCCGTGTTCGTCTCCAAAAGGACGGGCAGGAGTGCCCGTCCTACGGGCGTCGTCGCGCGTTCACGCTGCTGGAGGTGATGCTCTCGTTGACGCTGGCGACGATTCTGTTGGGAGCGATCTATGCGGCAATGAGTCAATCGTGGCGACAGACGGCGAGCGGTCGTGAAGAGATGGCGCGGTCGCAGGTGGCGCGCGCGTTGCTCAAGCGGATCGCTCAAGACGTGCGGGCCGTCATGTTCGTCCCGCCGCCGCCAAGTGACGGTGAGACGGATGATGCGACGGGAACCACCAGCACGTCCACGTCGGGAACATCGACAGGCAGCACCAGTTCGACAACTTCCGGCACCGGCACCACAACCGACACCTCGACCGAGACCACTGAGACCACGCCCTCGGCGAAGAGCATCGGGATTCGCGGCACTGCGACACGCATCGAGTTGCATATTTCTCGCGCGCGACGCGATCTGAATTTCGCCGCGAATGTCGATGGCAACACGCTCACGACGCGCACGAGTGACTTGCAAGCGGTGACCTACACGCTCGGCCTTTCGGGTGGTTCGACGGCGACGGGTTTGATTCGGAGCGAGGGGGATCGCTTGATCGTGCAGGCGATCGAAGAGAAAGGAGGCGACGCGCTCACCGCTTCGCGTTCGCAGTCGCTCGCGCCGGAAGTGGCCGCACTCGCGTTTCGCTACTTCGACGGGACCGCGTGGTACACGGTCTGGGACAGCTTAGAGAACGGCTATCTCCCGCGAGCCGTCGAAGTCTCAATTGGCTTCGCGCCTCCGGCCACACGCGGTGGCCCAGTCACGAATGTCGCGGTGAGTTCGTCCGTCAACCAGTTCCGCACGGTGATCCTCGTCCCCGTCGCAGACCCGTTCCCACCGGAGTTGGTGCCATGAAGCGAACCCGTTTGCCACGATCTCAAATGAAGCGGTTGCGAACTCCATCGAAGGGGGCCGAGATGACGCGCACGAAGAGCAGCGCAAGCCTTGATCGGAATGAGAGACCTCGTGCCGGAACGGTCTTGTTGATCGTGCTGGTGATCGTCGCGATGCTGACGTTGGCGGCCTACAACTACACGCAGACGATGCTGACCGAGTTGGAAGCGACGACGATGTATGGCTCGGACGTGCAAGCGCGCGAAGCGGCCGATTCGGGGGTCGAATACATCGCGACGATCCTGGCCAATCGCACGGACCCGGCGCTTGAAAACCTGATCCACAATCCGAACGTGTTTCTCGGGAAGACGGTCTCCCCGTCGCAACGACTGCGCGGCAATGCCCGCTTCACGATCATCGCGCCTGTCGAACACAACGTCTCGGGCAATGCGATCCGCTATGGACTGATGGATGAGTCGGCGAAGCTCAATCTCAATTTGCTCGAT
>JAYTXB010000383.1:0-1363 GCA_043743205.1 Schlesneria sp. | reverse complement strand
GGCTCGGTTCTGCTTGAGAGTCAAAGGACGGGCTCATCGACAACTGGCGCAATTGTTCTCATGAGCGCGGCGAGCCTTGTATCGACTCTGGTTCTTCATCCGTGCTCCGGCCCTGCCATCCGTGCAATCACCTGATCTGAAGGAATTCAATCGCACGGATGGCAGGGCCGGAGCACGGATGAAAGCCACTGCCGCCCGTGGTTGGTGCGCCAGTCGTGGACACTTCGCTGCGGATCGTCTTTCACCAGTCGCCGACTCTCAATGGTTCGTCTTGAATGGCGGTGAGGAAGTCGATCACTTTTTGAAGCGGTTCGCCCGGTGAAGCGGTCAGGTCGGCGATCGGTTTGTCGGATGAGATGGTGGGGGACTCGTCATCGTGCCGCAGCTTCAACAGCAAGGTTGGCATTGCGTTGTCGTCCGTCGTACTAAGCGTCACGGCGGGAAACCGCGACGTGATCTCGATGCGAGACGACTCACACAGCGCGGACCAGTGCGGCGCGAGGCCGATCGGCAACGGGCGGACTCGCAAGCGGTCACGCAGGTCAGCGAGAGTCACTCCGAACAGCGGGTGTTTCAGATCGGGAGCGATCTCGATCAGCGGGTCGAGGACGAAGCGGCGATACCACGCGGCGGGATGCGGCAGGGTGAGGCGCGGAGACACGATCACTTGCTCGTCCCAGAACAACAGGTCGAGGTCGAGAGTTCTCGGCCCCCATTGCACGCCCCGCTGGCGACCGAGGGATTGCTCGACCGACTGCAATTCGTCGAGCAATTCCAGTGGCGCGAGTGATGTCGTCACGTGGCAGACAGCGTTGAGGAACGCATCGCCCGCAATCTGTCCCACAGCGGCCGTTCGATAGAGACCGCTCCGTGCAAGGACTGCGATCTGCGGATGCGCTTCGAGTCGCAACAGGGCCACATCAAACGCGGATTTCGCGTCACCGACGTTGGCTCCCCACCCGATCCAGACAGAAGACATGATCGGTATCTCCGTCACCTAAAGTTTTCGCCAGAAGCTCTGTGAGCCGGGTGCCGTGAGGCCCCGGACTCTGTGAACCCGGGGCCTCACGGCACCCGGCTCGCCTTGCTCGTTCAAACTTTTTATTTGCGCCGGAGCTTTTGCACGAACTGCTCCATGTCCGGTGGCAGCGGCATCGTGAAGTAGACTTCGTCCTGCGTGACGGGATGAATGAACCCGAGTTCCGCTGCGTGCAGTGAGAGTCGCGGCGCACCGCTCACGTCTTCAATCGCTTCGGCCGCGAAGGGCTGCCGGTACTTCACGTCGCCACAAACGAGATGCCCCTTTTCTGACAGGTGGATGCGAATCTGGTTGGTGCGCCCGGTCTCCAAACGGCATTCGACC
>JAYTXB010000382.1:0-2352 GCA_043743205.1 Schlesneria sp. | reverse complement strand
GTCGTGCCTCGGATTGAGGCACGCGGAACGTTCGATGCCGACGGATTGACGGGGCGCGTCATGGGGACTCCCCGCTTGGCCGACGGAATTGTCGCCACGCGCTCGGGCCGCATGGGCGTTGATTTCCGTGATGACGGCTCGTTCGTCGTTCGCACCGAGAACGTCTTCGGTCGGGAGCAGTATCTCGCGGCAGACCTCTTGGGCGACGAACAAGATCGTCGCCGTCGGACACTCGCCAAACTTCTTTCCAACAAAGAACGGAGTGACTACCCCGAGCGACCGACGTTGCTGGCGTGGAGCGATCGTCCGAATGCCGACTTCGATTTTGGCGAGGGGCTGCAATCGCGCGGCTCGACGTTGCTGGCCATCCCACTCGTGTTGGAACGACCGCCAGCCGGTCGCGAAATCACGATCCCCTCGCCGTGGCTCCCTTATCGCAACACCGTCAGTCCCACAGGAACGCCGCCCTCGGCGATGTGGAACAACCAACTTCGAGAATGGCAGGAGCGAGCCGCCCGCAGTTCCACCTGGCTGCGATTTCTCATCCCGCGTGAGCTGCTGCCACTGAAGGCGACTCGCGCCCAAGTCGTCGTTCAAGTGACCGGTCCCGTCGGACGGTTGGAATTGTTGGCTCAACGTGATGGCGCGGCGAAGTCGCTGCAAACCGTCATTGATCCCGTGGGACGAATCACGTTCGAGATCACCGATCCCACGCTCCTCGCGATCTCGAACGAAGGAAACTTGGTGCTAGGAATCAACGCGGGTGTCCAGAACCAGGTGGAGCTGGCTCTGGAGAAAAAGGATGCGGGAGCGAAGATCAACTACTGGCGCATCGAGTCACTCGGCTTGCAGCTCTGGGCGACACCCGTCCCCACCGACCTCGGGGCCACGGAGCGATGAAGCGACTATACGTCACGCGGCCTAATGTGAGACGTTTGACGCTCGGCATGAAAGACTTCGGAAGTCTGGAGTCCAAGGTGCGTTGGAGAAGGTCTCGATGTCATCCCGTGTGATTTTTTCCACAGGCCGGTCCCGGCCACAGGTTTTGAAAACGAACATCCCCACTCGCTCTACGTCCGACATCGTGTTGGTTGAACCCTGCTCTGAGAGGAATCACGAATGGCAGCTTTATCACCGGGGTTGAACGCACTGGCGTCGCACAACTCCCACCATGCCGAGCAGCCGGTTGTGGTCTTGGAACGGCTCTCCAAGAAATATGGGACGTTCACCGCGCTGGAAGACTTGTCGCTGAAGCTTTACCCCGGCCAGATTCTCGGACTGATCGGTCCCAACGGCGCAGGGAAGACGACGGCCATCAAGATTCTCGTCGGACTGATTCGTCCGACGGCCGGAACCGCTCAGATCGCGGGAGCCGACTGTGTCCGAGACTCGCGCCTCATTAAGCGATTGGTCGGCTACATGCCCGACCAATTCGGTGCCTATGACAACATGCGTGTCCGCGAGTACCTCGATTTCTTCGGTGCCGCGTTTGGCATCCGTCGTCGTGAACGGATCGCCCGCATTGCCGAAGTCATGGAGATCACCGGGACCGAGTACATGAAGGATCGCTTCGTCGAAAGCCTCAGTCACGGGATGCAGCAGCGCGTCGGGCTGGCGCGCACGCTGCTGCACGATCCGCGCGTCTTGATCTTGGACGAACCGGTCAACGGACTCGACCCGCAGGCACGCATTGAGATGCGCGACCTGCTGATTCGACTGGCCGGACTCGAAAAGACGCTGATCGTGACGAGCCACATCTTGCCAGAGCTATCCCGCATCTGTGACCGCGTCGCGATCCTGACGCACGGCAAGCTGCGCGCCTTCGGCACGGTCGAAGAGATCGGGCGACAGGTCAGCCAGCGACGGACGATGGAAGCACACCTCGCGACATCCGAGCAAGTCGCAGCGGCAGCTCAAGTCATTCGGGCGTCGCTCGAACCGGATGCCGAAGTGATCGAGGTTCCCTTGGAGGCAACCGTCCGATTTCGCTCGGCCAAGCCAGAACACGAACTCGGTGACGTGCTGACTCAACTCATCCAAGCCGGCCTTCGCGTGACGCAGTTCCGCGAAGTGCAGACCGATCTCGAAGAGGCGTTCATGACCTTCACTCGCCCAGCCGAAGCGGCCTCCGCCGCCATCCCGTTGGCGGGAGGAGCGACTCATGTTTAGAGCACTCGTATTGCGCGAATTAAGGACTGTGCTGCGACAGCGGCGGATGGTCTTTCTTCAGTGCGGCTTGGTCGCGTTGTTCACGCTGCTCGTCGCCGTCCGGTGGCCGACCGATGCGCGCGTCGCCTTGTCGGGCGTGAGGTCTCAAGAAGTCTTCAAGCTCTTCTCAGTCGGACTGCTCGC
>JAYTXB010000381.1:0-1999 GCA_043743205.1 Schlesneria sp. | reverse complement strand
GACGCGGATCGAAGTCGATGTCGTGGCGGGTGGCAGCGAACTCCTGCGGATCGTCGATGACGGCGAAGGGATTCATCCCGACGATCTGTTGCTCGCGATCACCTCGCACGCGACCAGCAAGATCCGCTGTGCCGACGATCTCTTTGAAGTGCAGACGATGGGCTTTCGTGGTGAGGCGCTCGCGTCGGTGGCGGAAGTCTCACGATTGCGGATTCGGACTCGTCCCGCTGACCAACCGCACGGTATGGAACTGGTTGTCGATCTCGGCAAGGTCTCGTCGCCGCGCGAGTGCGGTTGTCCGCTCGGGACGCAGATTGAGATTCGCAATCTCTTCGAGAACACGCCGGTGCGACGCAAGTTTTTGAAGACGGTCTCCACGGAGTTCAGCCACATCAGCGAGCAGTTCGCGCGTGTCGCTTTGGCGAACCCTCGACTCCACATGGTGCTGCGACACAACGAGAAGCCGGTCTATGAACTTCCCGCGTGCGACAAGCCGCTCGACCGCTTGAAGCTCTTCTTCGG
Organism: Schlesneria sp.; assembly: GCA_043743205.1. Taxonomy (GTDB): domain Bacteria; phylum Planctomycetota; class Planctomycetia; order Planctomycetales; family Planctomycetaceae; genus Schlesneria. Next base: position 1,477 of record JAYTXB010000381.1, on the reverse strand, counting down.
CAGCGATCTGACGGACGGATTGATCCCGGTCGAATCGAATCACAGCGGCGTGCGGATGTGGGGCTACGTCGGCCATCCGAACAACTCGAAGTCTTCACGCAAACATCAGTATCTGTTCTTGAACGGCCGCTGGATTCAAGACCGCTCGCTGCAATACGCGCTGACCGAAGCCTATCGCGGTCTCCTGATGGTCGGTCGTCAGCCAGTCGCTTTTCTGTTCATCGAACTCCCGCCGGATCGGGTCGATGTGAATGTCCACCCGACGAAGATTGAGGTTCGTTTTCAAGACGGCCAGCAATTGTTCCGACAGCTCTTGTCGATGATTCGCACGACGTTTTTGGGACTCGACCTGCACAGCCAACTGCGCGTTCCGGCCGGAGCCTCTGCCAATGGGGGCGGCTTGCTGTCGGGCTTTGCGCCGCCAGTCGCTCGTCCCATGGAACGCCAGCGCGAACTGACCAACGACTTCGCGAACTTCATGACGAACCGCCTCTGTGGCGAAGCGACTTCCGCGTGGAGCGGTTCTCCCAATCTGCCTGCTGCGGCGACTGCGTCATCAATAGACAACTCCCCCTTCATCCCTCGTTCCGGTGGCACGGCTTTCAATGGGACTTCATCCGAACAGTCTGGCGAACATCATCGACTAGACCCTGATCGCTCCGATGAGTCCCCTGCTGCCATCGAACAGCCTTCAGAAAACGGCACTCCTGCGCTCGGTGAACCAGCGGACGAAATTCAACGCGCTGACGAGGGCCACGCTCAACATTCCACCGAGCAGCCCACTTCCTCCGGCGGCTTCGCTCCCAGTTTCCGTGCGATGCAGATTCACGACTGTTATCTCGTGGTGGAAACGCCGGAGGGGATCACCGTCATCGACCAGCACGCGCTGCACGAGCGGATTATGTACGAGTACCTGCGGGAGCGAGTCCTCGCGGGTGCGGTCGAATCCCAGCGGTTACTCGTTCCGCTCCCGGTCGAAGTCACGGCCAAAGAGGCGTCACTGCTGCTCGAACAGACCGAGTCGCTGAGTAAAGTGGGACTCGGTGTCGAGGACTTCGGCAACGGGACGCTGTTGGTCTCGCGCTACCCGGCAATGCTGCGGCGCGTCGATCTGCAAGAGCTGGTTCGTGCGTTGATTGAGACGCTCGACGGAGCGGGGACGAACGGAGTACAAACTTCGGCCCGACGAGACATCCTCGACGAGCTATTACACATGATGTCCTGCAAGGCGGCGGTCAAAGCGGGGCAGCGTTTGAGCCAAGAAGAAATTGACAGTCTGCTCGTGCAACGACACCTCATTCACGACGCTCACCATTGCCCTCACGGACGCCCGACCGCCCTGTCACTCAGCCGCATGGAACTGGATCGCCAATTCGGGCGGCTGGGGTAAAGTCGCCCTCATCGCTCCGCGTGAGGGCGACTTTATACTTCGCGCGGTCACGAGTGAGGCCTTGGCGAGCCGCACGCCGTAAGGCTG